>NZ_JAODYT010000001.1:0-219126 GCF_029834875.1 Pseudomonas sp. GD04158
TCTGGGTCAGGCGCGCCTGGTCGCCGCCGCCGAAGAAGAAGCCGGTCATGCCGTTGATCTGCGCGATCACCTGCGGGTTGCTGTTGTTGCCGATGCTGTCCAGGTCGATGGGGATCCACTGGGCATCCTGGGCGCCGTAGGTCTTCAGCAGCTGCGCGTAGAACTCGCCATTGGACTTGGAGTTGCGCGCGTTGGCCGTGCCGGCGTCGGGGTCCTGGCTCGGTGGAATCGAGGCGGCGGTGATCACGCCGATGCGCGCCTGACTGCCGCCGGCCAGCTGCACCAGACGTTGGTAGATGACCGCGTTGTCGTCCTTGAGCCCGCCGCCCACCAGCAGCAGCGGGCCGGCCGCCAGGGCCGGCAGCGGTAACAGAAGAGCCAGCATGAGGGTGTAACGAATAACCGATCCGATCATTTCGATTTCTCCGCAGGTGCCGCACGGGCACGGTTGGTGACGCTGGTTGGGGAACGGTGATTGGGAGCCAGAGCGCAGTCGGCGGGCCGGCCTCAGTAAACGGAAAACTGTTTGAAGTAGCGTTTCTCGATGCGCTTGTGGGTGCCGTCGGCAAGGATCGCGGCCAGCGCCCGATCGAGCTGTTCGCGCAGCTCGTCGTCGCCCTTGCGCACGGCGATGCCCTGCCCCTGGCCGAAGAACTGCGGCGCCACCACGGGGCCGCCGACCTGCTCGAAGTCGCGGCCCAGTTCGGTCAGGAGGAAACCGAAGTAACCGGAAACGGCGTCGTCGAGCACCAGATCCAGCTCGCCGCCGGCGAGCGCCCGGTAGGCCTGGGCGGCACTGGGATAGCGCAGCAGCTGCACATGCTCGGCGAAGCGGGCCTCGAGAAAGCGCTCGTAGGTGGTGCCCTGCTGCACGCCGACGCGCTTGCCGGCGATGCGCCGCGGGGTGATCAGCATCTGATTGATATGGCCCTTGCGGGCAAAGAAAAAGGCCGGGGTCTGCGCATAGCGGGCGGTGAAGTCCACCCGTTCGGCGCGCGCCGCGGTGATCGACATGGACGCCAGGATCAGGTCCGTGCGTCCCGCGTCGAGTGCCGGGATCAGGTCATCCCAGGCGAAGCGCTGCAGTTCGCATTCGCGCTGCATGCGCTGACACAGGGCATTGGCGATGTCGACGTTGAAGCCGACCAGATTGCCCTGCGCATCGAGTTCTTCGAAAGGCGGGAACTGTCCCTCCATGGCGACCCGCAACGGTCCTGCCGTGCCCGGTTGGGCGAGCAGCACAGCGAACAGACACAACAGCATGCGTAGCATTTCGACTCCTTGCCCGCGCGGGGCCAGGGGGTCAGGTCTCCTGGCGGAAAAGAAGGCGCCGCTGGCGACGCCTTAAGGCCAAAGGAGCGTGGGAGCTGACCTTGAAGAAAAAGCTCCGGACGGCCCGGGATCTGTCGCCGCCCGGAGAATGCCGTTACAGGATGCTCAGCGGGTACTCGATGATCAGGCGCACCTCGTCGAGGTCGTCGTCGAATGCCGTGGAGCGGTGAGTGGCGTGACGCAGACGCAGCGACAGGTCCTTGGCCGCGCCTTCCTGGAACACGTAGCGCGCTTCCAGATCGCGTTCCCAATGCTTCTCGTCGTCACCGGCCCAGCCGGCGAAGGCGCCATTCGGATCGGCCTTGGTGCCGTCGATGTCGTCGCCCTTGATGTAGCGCGCCATGAAGGTCAGGCCGGGAACGCCGTAGTGCTTCATGTTCAGGTCGTAGCGGATCTGCACCGAGCGCTCGTTGGGGGCGTTGAAGTCGGAGTACTGCACCGAGTTGGCCAGCCAGATGGAGTCGCCGCCGATGTAGTCGAAGAACTCGTCGCCACGCACCTTCTGATAGGCCAGGCTGAGCTTGTGCGCGCCGAAGCTGTAGGCACCCTTGAGCGACCAGGTCAGGGTGTCCAGCTCGCCGGCACGCGCCTCGCCCTCGTCGCGGGTCTTGTACGCCACCAGGTCGAAGTTCAGCGCCTGGCTATCGGCCAGCGGGATGTTGTAGTTCAGGTTGGCGAAGTACTGACGCCAGACGTCCTTGGCCTCGCTGGCATAGAACATCAGGCTCAGATCGTCATTGACCGCGTAGCTGAGGCCGGCGAAGTCGACGCTGCGCGCCTCCACCTCGGCGTATTCGCTGGTCATGTCGTCATCGGAGTTGGTGGAGTTGCGGCGGTTGATCGAGGTGAAGTGGCCGGCCTCGAAGGACAGCGCGTCGAACTCGTTGCTGGAAATCTGGAAGCCGGTGGCGGTCTCCGGCAGCAGACGCGAATCGCCGGTGGCGAACACCGGTGCGGTCGGGCGCATCTCGCCGTACTTCAGCTCGGTGGAAGAGGCGCGCATCTTCACCGCACCGCCGATCTGGCCGTAGCTGTCCGGCACCTCGGCATCGGCGGTGCGGTTGTTGCTGATCGGCAGCAGGCCGTTGCCCACGCGACCGCGGCCGGTATCGAGCTTGACGCCGCCATAGGCGAAGGCATCGGCGCCGACACCGACGGTACCCTGGGTGAAACCGGAGCTGAAGTTCAGTTGCGCACCGTGTGCCCACTCTTCGCGATAGCCATTACGCTCGTTGGCCGGCTTGGCGCGGTTGATGCCCTGGCTGTTGCTGCCGCCATGACGGTAGTCGCGGTTCATGTAGAAGTTGCGGTTGATCAGCTGCAGGCTGCTGTCCTCGATGAACCCCTTGGCTTCCTGCTGCTGACCAGCGACGGCAGCCTGCGAGGCCACGGCACCGATGGCCAGGGCGAGACAGCTGAGTTTGAGAATGTTCATGCCTTACTCCATTGGTTTTATTGGTATGGGTTGCCCGCAGTGCGGGCGGTGTTCGCAGCCGCTCAGGTGAACAGCTCGGGAACCAGATCGGCGGGGCATTCGCCGCGTTCGATGACGGCCTCGAGGCACAGCGAACTGTCCTCCAGCCAGCACACGAAGTAGCCGGCGCCGCGCCGGCGCTTGAGGCGAAACGGCCAGCGCCGCTCGCGCAGCTCGCTGCTCACCTCCAGCCGGCGCGGCAGACGAATCACCGAGAAGAAGCCGGCGCCGGTCTGCACCCGCTCCAGCACCCGCACGCTCGGTGCGGTCGCGGTCAGCGCCACCTGGGCGTTGCCCTGCAGCAGCTTGTGCAGGGCGAAGACTTCCACTCGGTTCAATTGCATGGCTCGTTTCTCCGGCGCAGCCGTACCCACCCCGCCTGAACGCTGCAGGCGGGCTGGGGGTAGAGGTAGAAAAAGGCTCTAGAGGCCGATGATGCGCGCCAGGGTCTCGGCGACCTCGGCGCGCTTGACCGGCGCAGCGGGCTCGAAGCGTCCCTGGTTGGCGCTCAGCCAACCTTCGGCCACGGTCTGCGCGGCAGCCTCGGCGTTCGGCGCAGCGAGGCCGGCGACGTCCTGCAGCGCCACGGTCTTGTTCAGCGTGGTCCCGCTGAAGCGCTCGACCAGCGTCTTGCAGGCCAGCGCCCAGTCCGCGCGGCTGGCCGGCCGCTGGGCATCGAAGCGCTCGGCACCATCCATCCAGCCGTTGGAAACCACCACCTCGATATGCTCGCGCAGCGGATGCTCGGCCGGTACGTCGCTCAGCGTCGGCAGGGCCTTGAGGTTGGGCTCCGCAGCCAGGGTCATCTGCAGGGCATTGGCCAGCTCGCCGCGGGTGATCGGGCGCTCCGCCTCGAAGGCGCCCTCGGCGTTGAGGGTCATCAGGCCGCGGAAGGTCACCGCACGAATGGCGTCGCCGCGGCGGCCGTTGCCGGCATCACGCGGGGCGCCGGCGGCCGGCTCGCGCAGATCGGCGGTCACCGGACGGATGTCCAGGCGCACGCCGCTGACGCTGTAGTTGGTCTGCGAATCGTGGAAGCGGCTGTGGGCGGCAAAGTCCGCACGCTTGCTGAACTCGAAGCGATAGCCGTAGTGGTAGCCGTTGGCCGGGTTGTAGCGGGTCATCAGCCCGAGCTGACGGCTCGCCGTGTTGTCGGCCAGGCCATAGAGCACCGCCCGGTTGATCGCCGACACGGCCGACAGGTCGGTGAGCAGGCGGTTGCCCACCAGGTACTCGTTGCCAGGCTCGATCGGCTGCTTGCCGGCATCCGGCCGGATCTCGCCCGAGGCCAGGTCGTAGCGATCGCCATGACCGAGCATGGCCAGGCGCATGTCGTCGATGCGCGTGCCGTAGAGCCCGAAGCTCTTCTTCGCCGCGGCAGGGTCCATGATGGTCAGGTAGCCCTCGCCCAGTACCTCCAGCTCGCCACTGGGCTTGATCCACATGGCGGTGTTGGTATCCAGACCGAAGCCCTTGCCCGGAGCCGGCTGCTCCAGCAGGTAGCTGGCCATGCGCGCCGCGCGCCCGCTGCTGGTTTCCTCGATCTTGTCGAAGTGCTGGTCGATCACGCCGGCCTTGAACAGGCCAGCGCCCCTGAGCAGGGCGGTGCCGCGTCGCCCCTCGGCAGTGGCCACGCCGAAATCCAGGGTATCCATGACCACCCCGTAGGCGGTGGGCATGCGCGCACCGAGGATGCTGGCCCCGGCGCTGGTACCGGCCACCACGCCGCCCTTGTCGTAGATCGCCTGCACGGCCTGCATGGCCAGCGACGGACTGCCGTCGGCGTTGAACAGCGCGCGGGCGATGCGCGCCTGATCACCGCCGACGAACCACACCGCACTGGCCTCGCGCAGCGGCGCGACCACGGCAGGGTCGTTCATGGTGTCCTGATAGTTGTGGCGGTCGATGCCGACGATGCGGATGTGCTCGGCGGGCACGCCCAGGGCTTCCAGTTCGGCCTGAAAGCGCTTGCTGGAGCCCAGGCTGCCGCTGGCGGTGGGCATGATGGCGATGCGCGCCTGCTCGGCGCCGCCCGCCAGTTCGATGAGTTTCTCGTAGACCAGGCTGTTGCTGGCTCGCAGCATGCCGCCGACCGCGAGGAGATTGCCGTCGGCCAGTACCTGCTCGGCACTGCCGCAGAGGATGAGCGCGGCGAGAAGGCCACGAAGGTTGCGCTGCTTGTTCATTGTTATTGCTCTTATTAGAAGTCGAAAGCGGTGTGCCCTGCTCGCCGGCCAACTGAAACGGGGTGACAGCAGGCGCAGCGGGATGAAATGTTTTTTTCACTATCGAGCCACGTGAAAATTTATATACCAGGCATAATCGAGGCACAAGCACCTCAAGCCAGGTTTGACAGAAATATTTCTTAAACGTAGATTCGTGAAAAAAAACACGTCAAAGGTATTCATGCATCTGCCCGGGCGTTCTACCCCATCGCCCACCGGTCAAGGCTCACAAGGCCTTGCCGGCGCCGCCTGGCAACAGTCGGCGTAACGTTCAACCAGCCGCCGCCTGTCGCGACGGAAGCTGTCTCAACCAACCGCCATCCACTGGAGTAACAAGATGAACAAGATCGCTCTATTCGGCGCCCTGGCGCTGTCCACCTTCGGCACCTTCGCCGTCGCCGCCGAGCCGGCGCTGCGCATCGGTATCGAAGCGGCCTACCCGCCCTTCGCGTTCAAGACCGCCGACGGCAAGATCGCCGGCTTCGACTACGACATCGGCAACGAGCTGTGCGCGCAGATGCAGGTCAAATGCCAGTGGGTCGAGCAGGAGTTCGACGGTCTGATTCCCTCGCTCAAGGTGCGCAAGGTCGACGCCGTGCTGTCCTCCATGTCCATCACCGAAGACCGCCTGAAGTCGGTGGACTTCTCCAAGAAGTACTACCACACCCCCGGCAAGCTGGTGATGAAGGAAGACAGCCAGATCCAGGACCCGAGCGTCGACCTCAAGGACAAGAAGGTCGCCGTGCAGCGCGCCTCCACCTACGATCGCTACGCCACCGCCGAACTGACCCCGGCCGGCGTCAACGTGGTGCGCTACGGTTCCAACAACGAAGCCTTCCTCGACCTGCTGGCAGGCCGTGTGGACGCGGTGCTGGCCGATGTGGTGAACATTGACGAGGGCTTCCTGAAAACCGACGGCGGCAAGGGTTTCGCCCTGGTCGGCCCGGACTTCAATGACCCGCGCTACTTCGGTCGCGGCGCCGGCATCGCCGTGCGCAAGGGCGATGCCGCCACCGCCGAGAAGCTCAACGCCGCCATCGACGCCATCCGCAGCAACGGCAAGTACGCCGAGGTACAAGCCAAGTACTTCGACTACGACATCTACGGCCGCTAATCCGCCGCTCTCACCGGCGCCCGCCTCGGGCGCCGGCTTTCCTGCGCTCCACGAGGTTTCCCACCATGCTGCAAGGCTACGGCCCGATCATTGTCGAGGGCGCCTGGCTGACCCTGACCCTGGCTCTGTGTTCCATGGCGCTGGCCATCCTGCTCGGCCTCACCGGCGCGGCGCTGCGCCTCTCGCCACTGCGCTGGCTGGCCAATCTGGGCGACGCCTACGCCACGCTGATCCGGGGCATTCCCGACCTGGTGCTGATTCTGCTGATCTTCTACGGCGGTCAGGACCTGGTGAACCGCATCGCGCCCAGTCTGGGCTACACCGCCTACATCGACATCAACCCCTTCGTCGCCGGCGTGTTCACCATGGGCTTCATCTTCGGCGCCTACCTGTCGGAGACCTTCCGCGGCGCCTTCATGGCCATCGCGAAAGGTCAAGCGGAGGCTGGTGCGGCGTACGGCATGAGCAGCGCCCAGGTGTTCTTTCGCATCCTGGTGCCACAGATGATCCGCTTCGCCATTCCCGGCTTCACCAACAACTGGCTGGTGCTGACCAAGGCCACCGCGCTGATCTCGGTGGTCGGCCTGCAGGACATGATGTTCAAGGCCAAGAACGCCGCCGATGCCACCCGTGAACCCTTCACGTTCTACCTCGCCGTCGCCGCCCTCTACCTGCTGCTGACCAGCGTTTCGCTGCTGGCGCTCAGGGCCGTCGAACGACGCTATTCGGTCGGCACCCGCCTGGCCGAACTCTGAAGGACTGCCCCATGCTCGACTTCAACCTGATCCTCTCCAGCCTGCCGCTGTATGCCAGCGGCCTGCTGGTCACCTTCGAGCTGCTGCTGATCGCCCTCGCCCTGGGCCTGCTGCTGGCTCTGCCGCTGGCCCTGATGCGGGTATCGCGCTCGCCGCTGGTGAACTTCCCGGCCTGGCTCTATACCTATGTGATTCGCGGCACGCCGATGCTGGTGCAGCTGTTTCTGCTCTACTACGGCCTGGCCCAGTTCGACGTCATCCGCGACAGCTTCATGTGGCCGTACTTTTCCAGCGCCACCTTCTGCGCCTGCCTGGCCTTCGCCATCAACACCAGCGCCTACACGGCGGAGATTCTGGCCGGCAGCCTCAAGGCCACACCGCCCGGCGAGATCGAGGCGGCCAGGGCCATGGGCATGTCGCGCGCTCAGCTCTACCGGCGCATCCTGCTGCCTTCGGCCATGCGCCGCGCGCTGCCGCAATACAGCAACGAGGTGATCATGATGCTGCACACCACCTCGCTGGCCTCGCTGGTGACGCTCATCGACCTCACCGGCGCAGCCCGCACCATCAGCTCGCAGTACTACATGCCGTTCGAAGCCTTCATCACCGCCGGCCTGTTCTATCTGGTGCTGACGGTGGGCCTGGTGCGTCTGTTCAAATACGCCGAACTGCGCTGGCTGGCCCACCTGACCCCACGCAAGCATTAACAAGGAAGCCCTATGCAACGTATCGACCACCCACTGCCCTGGAGCCCGACCGGAACCAGCCGTCACCTCAGCGTGCTGCGTTACGGCAGCGGCCCGTGCAAGGCCTACATCCAGGCCAGCCTGCATGCCGACGAGCTGCCGGGCATGCGCGTGGCGGTGGAGCTCAGGCGTCGCCTGCAGCAGCTGGAAAGCGCCGGACGCCTGACCGGCGTGATCGAGCTGGTACCGGTGGCCAACCCCATCGGCCTGAGCCAGCTGTTCCAGGCGGCGGTCCAGGGCCGCTTCGAATTCGCCAGCGGCAGAAACTTCAATCGCGACTTCGTCGATCTGGCCGCCGCGGTCGCCGCGCATGTGGAAGGCCACCTGGGCAGCGACGGGCCGAGCAACGTACGCCTGATTCGCCGCGCCATGATCGAGGCGCTGGACGCCCTGCCCGCGCCGGCCTCGGAGCTGGAAGGCATGCAGCGTCTGCTGCTGCGTCACGCCTGCGATGCCGACGTCGTGCTCGACCTGCACTGCGACTTCGAGGCCGCGGTGCACCTGTACAGCGCGCCGCAGCACTGGCAGGCGCTGCGCCCTCTGGCGGCGCGCCTGCAGGCCGGTGCGGTGCTGCTGGCCGAGGATTCCGGCGGCAGCTCGTTCGACGAGGCCTGCGCCATGCCCTGGCAGCGCCTGCGCCAGCGTTTTCCCGAAGCCGAAATTCCCCTGGCCTGCCTGGCCACCACCGTGGAGCTGGGCGGCATGGCCGACACCGAAGCCGAACGCGCGGTAGCCAGCGCCGAGGCGATTCTGGCCTTCCTCGCCGAGCAGGGACTGATCGCCGGCGACTGGCCGGCAGCGCCGGAACGCTGCTGCGAGGCCACGCCCTTTGCCGGCGCGCAGTACGCCCTCGCCCCGCATCCGGGCGTGGTCAGCTTCTTCAAGCAGCCGGGCGAGTGGGTCGAACGCGGCGAGGCGCTGTTCGAGGTGATCGACCCCTTGAGCGAGCAGCACAGCATCGTCCGCGCCGAAACCTGCGGCGTGCTCTATGCCCGCGAGCGCATGCGCTTCGCCCGCCCCGGCCTGTGGCTGGCCAAGGTCGCCGGGGCAACGCCCATTCGCCAGGGTCGCCTGCTCAGCGACTGATTCATGCCTTAAGAGAACAACAACATGTACAAACTCGAAGTTCAGGATCTGCACAAACGCTACGGTAGCCACGAGGTGATCCGCGGCGTATCGATGGCTGCCAAGGCCGGCGACGTGATCAGCATCATCGGCTCCAGCGGCTCGGGCAAGAGCACCTTCCTGCGCTGCATCAACCTGCTGGAGCAGCCGCATGCCGGCCGCATCCAGCTCAATGGCGAAGAGCTCAGGCTGGTCGCCAATCGCGGCGGCGCGCTCAAGGCCGCCGACGCCAAGCAGCTGCAGCGTATGCGCTCGCGCCTGTCGATGGTGTTCCAGAACTTCAACCTGTGGTCGCACATGAGCGCCCTGGACAACGTCATGGAAGCGCCGGTGCACGTACTCGGCCAGAGCAAGGCCGAGGCGCGCGACAGGGCCGAGCACTACCTGGCCAAGGTCGGCGTGGCGCACCGCAAGGACGCCTACCCGGCGCACATGTCCGGCGGCGAGCAGCAGCGCGTGGCCATCGCCCGCGCCCTGGCCATGGAGCCGGAGGTGATGCTGTTCGACGAGCCCACCTCGGCCCTCGACCCGGAGCTGGTCGGCGAGGTGCTCAAGGTGATGCAGGACCTGGCCAGCGAAGGCCGCACCATGGTGGTGGTGACCCACGAGATGGGCTTTGCCCGCGAGGTGTCCAACCAGCTGGTGTTCCTCCACAAGGGCCTGGTGGAAGAACAGGGCCACCCGCGCGAGGTGTTGGCCAACCCGCAGTCCGAGCGCCTGCAGCAGTTCCTCTGCGGCAGCCTCAAGTAAGCGAAACAGCGCACGGCGGGCGGCTTCGGATACACTGCGCGCCATCGCCAGACCGGATCAGCCCAGCCATGCCGAGCAGCTCGTCGTCTTCCGCCACCGTTTACAGCGCCCCCATCCTGCGCAAGCTGGCCGAGGTCGCGCCACAGCTGCAGCCCTCGCTGCGCAAGGTGGCCGACTTCATCCTGCGCCATCCGCTGAAGGCCGCAACCCTGACCATCGAAGAGCTGGCGCAGGCCACGCACACCTCGCCGGCGGCGGTCAATCGCCTGGCCAAGGCCATGGAGCTGCGCGGCTACATCAGCCTGAAGGCCGAGCTGGTCGCCACCCTGCAGGACATGGTGTCGCCGGTGGACAAGCTGCGCGACGAGCTGGCGCAGCGCCCGGACGGGGCCTTCGGCCTGCACGAACAGCTGCAGATCGCCAGCAGCAATCTCGGTGCGGCGGCCAGCAACAATGACGCCGCCGTGTTCGAGGCGGTGATCGGACGCCTGCTCGGGGCGCGCCGCATCTACATTCTCGGCTTCGGCAACAGCGCCTACATGGCCGGCCTGGCTGCGGCCAACCTGGTGCCCTTCTGCGATGACGCCACCGCCATCAGCATGGAAGGCGGCAACGAAAACGCCGCCTACCGCCTGGCCGCCATCACCGAGCGCGACGTGCTGCTGACCATCTCCCTGCCGCGCTATTCGCTGGACACCCTGCAGCTGGCGCGTTTTGCCCGCGAACGCGGCGCCTGCGTGCTGGCCATCACCGACTCGCCCGCCTCGCCGCTGGTGGAGATCGCCGAGTACAGCCTGTTCGCCCCCGCCGAACACCCGGTGCTGATCAGCTCCAATGCCGCCGTGCTGGCCCTGATCGAAGCCCTGGTGGCAGGTGTCATGGCGCGCAACAAGGAGGCGGTGAGCCTGGCTCAGGAACTGACCGAGAGCGTCATGGCCTACCTGCACGTCCCGGGCACCGAGCGCGCGCCGCGTCGCCCACGCAAACGCCGCCCCTGAGCCGCGCCGCACCGCCAGTCGAATCGCAGACAGCGGCACGGGCTTGCAGCGCCGCCACACGGATGCCAGCCTGGACGGGCCAGATGCCGGAGCGCTGCGATGAGCGAAACCACCGACAGCCAGACCGCCGAACGACTGCAGGCCCTGCACCAGCAGGGCTTCGTGCTGTTGCCCGGCGTGCTGGATGCGCCGCGCGTCGCGGCAGTGCGCGCCGCCATCGACGCCCTGCGCCCCATCCACTGGGACTACCAGGGCAGCCTCGATCACTACAAGTGCGTGTTCAACCGCAACCCGTTCTGGCTGCCCTACCTCGACCTGCCGCCGGTGATCGAGCTGGCCGAAGCGGCGCTGGGCGACGACTGCCACGTGATCGGTCAGACCGCCTGGCGCTGTCATCCGGGCTTCGTCGGCAGCGAGCTGCATCTGGACCATCTGCCCATGGCGTTGCCACCAAGCCTGCTGGACGACCCGGCCTTCGAGCTGCCGATGCAGATCTGCACCGCCCAGCTCTACCTGAACGACATCGACGCCGAGCTCGCCCCCACCCGGGTGATTCCCGGCAGCCACCGCGCCGGACGACCGCCCGTGGCCGGCGAGCGTGACTGGCGCGGCCGCGAGCCCGAGCCGATCTTCTGCCGCGCCGGCGACCTGCTGTTCTTTCGCAGCGAGCTGTGGCATGCCGGCAGCCCCAACCTGAGCCCCACGCGCAGCCGCTACATGCTGCAGATCCACTATGGCCGGCGCATGGTGGCGCAGAAGTTCTCGCCCTATCTCGCGTTTCGCTTCGACCCGGCGGTGCTGGCCGCCTGCACGCCGCGCCAGCGGCGCCTGCTGGGCGAACATGCCGAGGCCGAGTACGACTGATCGCCGTCACGTTTGCGACCTTCGGCCAATCCCAGCCGGCCCAGCGCTGTGTTTAGCTGACCGCCATCCCCACACAAGGACGGTCGATGTCGCCGCGCATACTGCTGCTCACTGCCCTGGCCATGCTGGCCTTCGCCGGCAACTCGCTGCTGTGCCGCCTGGCCCTGCGCGAGACGGCCATCGACGCCGCCAGCTTCACCGCCCTTCGCCTGGTCTCCGGCGCCCTGGTGCTATGGCTGCTGCTGCGCCTGCGCAACCCAAGGCCGGCGCTGGCGGGCAACTGGGCGGGCGCGCTGGCCCTGTTCACCTACGCCGCGGCGTTCTCCTTCGCCTACCTGCAGCTGGAAACCGGCGTGGGCGCCCTGCTGCTGTTCGGTGCCGTGCAGCTGAGCATGCTGGCCTGGGGCCTGTGGCGCGGAGAACGCCTCGGCCTTGCCGCCGCGCTGGGTACCGCCCTGGCAGCAGGCGGCCTGCTCGCCCTGTTGCTGCCAGGTGCCAGCGCACCGCCGCTGACGGCCGCGCTGCTGATGCTGCTGGCCGGTGTCGCCTGGGGTGGCTACTCGCTGCTTGGCCGTGGCCAGGGCGACGCGCTGGCGATGACCGCCGGCAACTTCCTGCGCGCCGCACCGCTGGCCGCGCCGCTGGTGCTGGCGCTGCTGCCGCAGCTGAACTGGGATGCCCCGGGCCTGCTCTACGCGCTGCTGTCCGGCGCGGTCACCTCGGGCGTCGGCTACGCCATCTGGTACAGCGCCCTGCCCGGTCTGCGCGCCAGCCAGGCTGCCACCGTCCAGCTCAGCGTGCCGATCCTGGCGGCGCTCGGCGGCAGCCTGCTGCTGGGCGAGAGCCTGACGCTGCGCCTGACGCTCAGCGCCGCCGCGGTGCTCGGCGGCATCGCCCTGGTGCTCGGCAGCCGGCAACGCGCCGGGAGCTAAAGCGGCTGACCGCGGTCTTCTATGCTGTAGTCCAATCCGCCAGGGAAGATCGCCATGCCTCGCCTGCTTCGTCTGTGTTTCGTCGTCCTGCTCGCCGCTGCGCTGGGTGCCTGCGCCAGTTTCACCGAGCGCGACCCGCTGCGTATCGACCTGGTCGGCCTTGAGCCCCTGCCCGGCCAGGGCCTGGAGGTACGCTTCGCGGTCAAGCTGCGGGTGCAGAACCCCAACGACCGTGCAGTGGACTTCAACGGCGTGGCGCTGGATCTGGAGGTCAACGGCCGGCCGCTGGCCAGCGGGGTGAGCGACCAGCGTGGCAGCGTGCCGCGTTTCGGCGAAACCCTGGTCAGCGTGCCGGTGAGCATTTCCGCCTTCTCGGCCATGCGCCAGGCCTGGGGCGCCAGCGGCTACCAGCCGGGCCAGGGCCTACCTTACGTGCTGCGCGGCAAGCTGGCCGGCGGCCTGTTCGGCACCCGCCGCTTCAGCGACAGCGGCACCCTGGACTGGCCGGAGCCGCCGCGCGGCTACTGACAGGCCGCCTGCAGCGCCAGACGCAGCTCGTCCAGCCCGGCCTGCAGGTCGTCGAGTTCGATGCAGCCGAAACCGAACAGCAGTCCGGCCTGCGCCGGCCCCTGATAGAAGGCGGCCAGCGAATCCAGGCCAATGCTGCGGCTGCGCATCTCGCTCGCCAGCCGCTCGGGATCGACACCTGGACGCAGCAGCGCCGCCAGATGGATGCCGGCCATCGGTACTATGGGCTGCAGCCAGGTCGCCAGATCGCCCTGCAGACGCAGCAGCAGATGCTCGCGGCGCTCGGCATACAGCCGCTGCATGCGTCGGGTATGCCGGGCGAACTCGCCACGTTCCATGAAATGCGCCAGCGCCAGTTGCTGCAGGCTGTCGCCGTGCCGGTCGCCAAGCAGTTTGGCCTGCACCAGCGCCTCGTGCAGCCCGGGCGGCATCAGCAGATAGCCGACCCGCTGCTGGGGATAGAGGGTCTTGGAGAAGGTCCCCAGATAGGCCACCAGTCCGTGACGATCCAGGCTCTGCAGCGCCTCCAGCGGCCGCCCCTGAAAGCGGAACTCGCCGTCGTAGTCGTCCTCGATGATCAGCACCCGGTGCTCGCGCGCCCACTCCAGCAACGCCAGGCGCCGCGCCAGGCTCATCGGCATGCCCAGCGGAAACTGATGCGAAGGTGTGACGTAGACCAGGCGCACGTTGGCCGGCAGCAGGTCCACGCGCAGCCCCTCGTCATCCACCGGCACGCCGATCACCTCGGCCCCGGCACTCTGGAAACAGCTGCGCGCAGGGGTGTAACCGGGTTCCTCCATGGCCACCCGATCGCCGGGCTCGAGCATCACCTGGGCCAGCAGGCTGAGGCCCTGCTGCGCGCCCTGGGTCACCAGCAGATCCTGCCAGTCGCAGCGCACCGCGCGGTTGAGCGCCAGATAGCGGGCAATGGCCTGGCGCAGCGCCGGCTGGCCCTGCACGCCGGCATAGAAGCCGCTGCCCTGGCTCATCTGGCGCAGCGCGTACTGCAGGCTGGTGCGCCAGGCAGCGAGGGGAAAGCGGCGCATGCTCACCGTGCCGCCGGCGAAGTTGTAGCGCCAGCCCTGCACCGGGCTGTCGAACGGCGCCACGGGCAGACGCCGCCAGCGCGCCGCGGGTTGCAGCAGGCTGGTGGCGGCACTGCGCGTGGGTGCGGCCGACTGCGCCAGGCTGCTGACGAAGGTGCCACTGCCGACCCGGGTGCTGGTGAAACCCTCGGCAAGCAGCTGCTCGTATGCCTCGCTGACCGTCTTGCGCGACACCTGCAGGCGCTCGGCCAGGTAGCGGCTCGGCGGCAGGCGTTCCCCCGCCTGCAGGCGGCCGCCAAGAATGGCCTCGCGCAACTGGCGATACAGCTGGGCGGCGAGGGGCTGGTCAGGGTCGATGCTCAGGTGCAGGTCCATGTCGGGCTCCGGTGTGACGGCCCTAGCACAACAGATTGGCCTCCTGAATTTCAACGAAATTGGCTATTTCTGCAGTCCGTAGCGCCCACTACCCTGGCTGCAGTGCTCGCATGGCGCGAGCGGGATCAAGGAGACAGCTGATGCGACTGAACTGGAGCAAGGCCTCGCCCCAGGCCTACAAGGCCATGCTTGGCCTGGAAGCGGTGCTCGAACAGAGCGGCCTCGAACTGCCCCTGCTGGAGCTGGTGCGTCTGCGCGCCTCGCAGCTCAACGGCTGCGCCTACTGCGTGCAGATGCATGCCAATGACGCCCGTCGCGGTGGCGCCAGCGAGGCGCGTCTGCAGACGGTTTGCGTGTGGCGCGAAAGCGCGCACTTCACCGCTCGCGAACGAGCGGCATTGGCCTGGACCGAGAGCCTCACCCGCCTCAGCAGCCAGCACCCGAGCGACGCCGAATATGCCGAGCTGGGTGAGCATTTCGACGACGCCGAGATCGCCAACCTGACCCTGGCGGTGGCCACCATCAACGCCTGGAACCGCTTCGGCGTCGGTTTCGCACTCAAGGCCGAATGACTCATCAGGCAAGGATGCACAGCATGCCCGCGGCACTCGCCTACACCTGCCTGGCCCTGTCGATGCTGCTGGTCGGCGGCAACATCGCCGTCGGCAAGGCGATACTCGATGAGCTGCCGGTGTTTCTCTTCGCCCTGCTGCGTTTCGCCATCGCCTGCCTGGTGCTGGCCCCCGGCATGCTGCTGCCCGCCGTACGGCGGCAACTGGATCGCCAGGCGGCGGGCGGCCTGTTCCTGCAGGCGTTCTTCGGCTGCTTCCTGTTCAGCCTGTTCATCCTCCACGGGGTACGGCTGACCTCGGCCACCAGTGCCGGCATCGTGCTGAGCATCACCCCCAGCCTGGTGGCGTTGCTGGCGTGGCTGCTGCTGGGCGAACGCATCGCCGCGCGCAACAGCCTGGCCATCGGCCTGGCGATAGCCGGCATGGCCTTGCTCAATCTGCTCGAGAGCAGCCAGGGCGGCAGCGCCAGCCTGCTGGGCAACGCACTGGTGCTGGGGGCGGTGCTGTCCGAGGCGCTGTTCGCCATCTACTCGCGGCGCCTGTCGCTGAGCCTGCATCCCTGGGCCATGGCCTTTGGCGTCAATCTGGCGGGGCTGCTGCTGTTTCTGCCGCTGGCCTGGCCACAGGCGATGAGCTTCGACTGGCAGGCCCCGAGTTCCACCACCTGGCAGCTGCTGGGCTTCTACAGCCTCAGCGCCAGCGTGCTGTCGTTCCTGCTGTGGTACACCGGCATCAGCCGGGTAGCGGCCAATGTCGCCGGCCTGTTCATCGGCCTGATGCCGCTGAGCGCGGCGCTGGTAGGGGTATTCGCACTGGGCGAGCGCTTCGCCGCCAGCCACGCCCTGGGCATGGTGCTGGTGCTCGGCGCGATTGCGCTGGGTGCGTGGCCGGGGCGGCGCCCGTCCGGGTCAGCGATGGGAAGTCGGTTGCAGGCGCGCCAGGACAGCGCGCCCGTTGCGGACACCCCGGGCCGCTGAATCAGCAGTCCCGGACGCCCTGCGCCGCTCAGCCGTGTTCGGCTACGCGGCGGCGGCAGGCTTCGCCGAAGGCCTGGAAGATCTTCACCGAATCCGGGTTGCTCGCCGCCTGCCATTCCGGGTGCCATTGCACGGCGAACAGGAACGGCGACAGGCTGGGGGCGTGAATGGCCTCGATCAGGCCGTCCTCGGCGCTGGCCAGCACCTCGAGGCCCTGGCCCAGATTGCGGATGGCCTGGCCATGCAGGGAATTCACGCGAATCTCCGGCTGGCCGAGCAACTCGGCGAACCAGCTGCCGGGCACCGGGTAAACCGCGTGGCGCGGTGCGTACTGCACCTCCACCGGGTCGTCCGGGTTTTCCCGATGGTCGTTGTAGCCGGGCTCGGCATAGACCTTCTGGAAGATGTCGCCGCCCAGGGCCACGTTGATCTCCTGCATGCCGCGGCAGATGCCGAAGATCGGCAGGCCACGGGCGATGGCCGCGCGGATCAGCGGCAGGTCGAACAGGTCGCGATCGCGATCCTGGCCCTTGTTCGGGGTTTCGTTCTCCTGGCCGTAGAGCGCCGGATCGATGTTGCTGCCGGCACCGGTCAGGTACACGCCGTCGGCCATGTCCAGATACTGCTCGAGGTCATCCGTACCGCAGCAGGTGGGTACCAGCACCGGCACGCAACCGGAGAGCTCGACCAGAGGGCGGATGTATTTGTGGGTCATTACCTGATAGTCGTGGCCCTTGCGCTCCTGAGCGCCCATGGACATCAACACGACGGGTTTGCGAGGGGTATTGCGGATCTTGTTGTCGGACATACGTCACCTTGGGACAGGCCGGGCCTGTCGTTGCTGTGCAGACCCGTGGCCAGCAGAACGTCGCTGCTGCCGCACTTGAGGCCTGTTTGGCTAACCCCGTGCACCGCAGCTCCTCCTGAGCCAGGGTGCCGCCTTCCGACGGCGGCTCGAACCGGGTCAGCTCCATCCAGAGAGGGGCCGCAGCAGGGCTGCCCGTTACCCGGTTCGGCAACGGAATCTGCTGCCAGTCTGCCCGAGCCGTAAAATATGTCAAACAAATAAGCAGGGTTTCGTTAAACAAACTTGCCGCACCGCTCAGCCTATAACCCCATGAAACGGCGCACACAGCGGACAGGGCGGCATAAGCGCCCCGCCTGAAAGTCCAATATTTTTAACAATGCAGACCGGCATCCCTCACGGCAGCGCGGGCGGCCGAGGATAAAACCCTATACACTATGCGGTTTCTTAAAACGTCACCGAGGACACCCCTTGAGCACCCTGCCACCCTGCCCCAAGTGCAACTCCGAATACACCTACCAGGACGGCGACCAGCTGGTCTGCCCCGAATGCGCCCATGAGTGGCAAGCCGGCGACGGCACCGAAGCAGCCGACGAAAGCCGTGTGATCAAGGACTCGGTGGGCAATGCGCTGCAGGACGGCGACAGCGTGACCGTGATCAAGGACCTCAAGGTCAAGGGCTCGTCGCTGGTGGTCAAGGTTGGCACCAAGGTGAAGAACATCCGCCTGGTGGATGGCGATCACGACATCGACTGCAAGATCGATGGCATCGGCGCGATGAAGCTCAAGTCGGAGTTCGTGCGCAAGGTCTGACTCGCAAAGGGCGCATGCGGCCCCACACCCTCACGGAACTTGGCTAGCCTGAACACAGGCCATTCACGAGGGAACCGCCATGCGCCATCTGCTGCTCGCTCTGCTGCTGTCGACTACAACGCTGCCTGCCGCGCAACCCTGGCGGGTGGTGGGCGACGAACAGTTCGCGCCCTACAGCTTCGTCACCGACGCGGACGACACGCCGCACGGCCTGGACGTGGAACTGGTCGATGCGGTGCTGCGCGAGGCCGGGGTCGCCTACGAAATCCGCCTCTACCCCTGGGAACGGGTCAAGCGCATGCTCGATCGCGGCGAGGTGCAGATGGCCTTTCAGTTCGCCGGCACCCCGCAGCGTCAGGAACAGTACGAGCTGGTCGGCCCGCTGCGCAGCGGCTCGACCGTGTTCATGACCACCGCCAAGACCGCCATCAGCGACTGGCAGACGCTGGACGATTTCGCCCCCTATGTCATCGGCCAGGTCCGCGGCTATGTCTACGAAGAGCACTTCGACCGCGCCGACCTGGCGCGCGACACCAGCGCGCAGAATCCGCGCCAGCTGGTCTCGATGCTGCTGGCCGGCCGCATCGACATCATCGTCGGCGACCGCGTGCAGCTGCAGTATTTCGTGCATGAGCAGCGCGCCCAGGATCAGGTGCGCATCCTGCCTCGCCCGCTGATCCAGATGCCGCGCTTCGTCGCCTTCGCCAAGGGCGACATCGAACGTGCCCGGCAATTCTCCGAGGCGCTGGTACGCCTGCGCAATGCCGGCAAGCTGGATGAAATCCAGCAGCGCTGGGCGCCGTGAGCGCCGCTACTGCACCGGCAGGAAGTTCAGCAGGAACAGGCTCTGCGCATAATTGGCCCCCATGCGTCGATAGCGTTCTTCCAGCACGTGGGTGAGCAGGTCCAGACGCGCCACCATCTTGCCGAACTCCACCGCATAGCTGAGGTTGCTGCCCTGCTCGGACACTTCGTTGGAGAGCAGCAGCGGCTGGCCACTGGCGTCGCGGCGCTGGCCGAGCATCCAGGCGGCCTTTTCCAGATTGCGCGCGGCATTGTGGATGAACTGCGCATTGAAGCTGTCGGTCAGGTAGAACTCGGTGCGCCCGCCATGCGCCGTCACCAGCATGCTGCCGATGGCATAGGTGAAGGCCGCCACCCGGTCGCCCTGAAAGCCCGGGCTCAGGGCGTAGTCGAGCGCGGCGACGTCGCGCCGGCCGCCCAGGGTCGGCCAGTCCAGGTTGTGTTCGATGGCATGCTGGATGGCGCGCTCGGCGGCGGCGCTGTCGGGGTGCG
Source organism: Pseudomonas sp. GD04158 (assembly GCF_029834875.1). NCBI lineage: Bacteria > Pseudomonadati > Pseudomonadota > Gammaproteobacteria > Pseudomonadales > Pseudomonadaceae > Pseudomonas > Pseudomonas sp. GD04158. The sequence goes on from NZ_JAODYT010000001.1 coordinate 18,728, forward strand.
CATTCTTGCGCCATTCGCGCGGGTTGCGCTGGTACAGCTTGTTCATCAGCCGGTACAGGCTGTTGAGGTTGTTGCGCATGGCCAGGGTGGCCATGCGGTCCACGTCGGTCTGCAGCAGCTCGGCCGGTTTCACCGGGCTGCGCGTATGCAGGATCGAGTCGTTGTCCAGGCGACCGCTGCAACCGCCGATCAGCAGGAGCAAAGCCAGCCCGGGCAAGCACCGTTGCCAATACGCAACCGCCTTCGCTTGCCCGCCCCAGACGGCAGGCCCAGGCCTCGCTCCCATCCTCTGGCTCCCTGGCTAGCCCGGGCCGGATTGGCGCGGGCATCACTCAGAAGCTCAGTAAAGCGCAAAATTTCCATCTGGCCCGTGCGGCAACGCATGAAAGCACCATCCGCCGCCGCGACCGGGCCGACTCAGGCCGGGCTCGCCGCCCACTGCTCCAGACGCGTCACGCTCTCGCGGTAGGGTTTCAGGCTCTTGGCCAACAGGATGATGGACATCAGCACCGCCAGGGTGGTGACGATCAGCAGCGAATAGCGCAGCGCGTTGTCGTCGGCGAAGACGAAGTCGGTGACCAGGGCCACGGCGGTCGGGCCTATTCCCAGGCCGATCAGGGTGATGACGAACAGGTAGATGGCCGAGGCCTGGCCGCGCATCGAGTTGGGCATGATCTCCTGGATCGCCGCCGGCGCCACGCCGAACGGCATGCTCAGGCAGAACACCGTGGGCGCCAGCAGCACGCTGGCCCACAGGGCGCTGTCCATCAGCGGGAACAGCAGCACCAGCGGCAGCGCGGCCAGGGCAGCGTAGAGACCGACGCGCATGTTCGCATCGCTGCGCCCGCGCTTGGCCATCCAGTCGGCCAGACGCCCGCCGAAGACGATGCCCAGGCAGCCGAACACCGCGACGATGCAGCCATAGACGATGCCCACCTGGCCGGCGTCCCACCCGTAGGTGCGGATGTAGAAGGTCGGCACCCAGGCGGCGCTGCCGTAGCCGGCGAAGGCCAGGCCGGCGAAACCGAAGTTGTGCAGCAGCACGGTGCGGCGGTTGGCGCGAATGTAGCGCCCCACTTCGCTGAGCGGTACCGCCACGCCGGCACCGGCGCCGCGGCGCGCGGGCTCCTTGACCGCCAGCATGAGCAGGGTGAAGAGCACGCCGGCGACGCCGAGAATCAGGAAGATCAGCTGCCAGGGACGCACTTCACCCAGCACCGGCAGGGTCACGTCGCCCTGCGCCGAGGCGAACTGGATGACCAGCCCACCGACCAGGAAGGCCAGCCCCGAGCCCAGGTAGACGCCCATGGAATAGACGCTGATGGCCGTGGCCCGGCGCTCGGCGGGAAAGCTGTCGGCGATCAGCGAATAGGCAGCCGGCGACAGCGCCGCCTCGCCCACACCGACGCCGATGCGGCAGAGCAGGAACTGCCAGTACATCTTGGCCATGCCGCAAGCGGCGGTGGCGGCGCTCCAGAACAGGATGCCCACGGCAATCAGCCCGCGCCGGCTGCGGGTGTCGGCGACGCGGCCAAGGGGAATGCCGCAGACGGTGTAGAACAGGGCGAAGGACAGGCCCATCAGCAGGCTCATCTGCGTGTCGCTGATCATCAGGTCGCGGCGGATGGGCTCGACCAGCAGGTTGAGAATCTGCCGATCGACGAAGGACAGCACGTAGGCCACCATCAGGATGGCGACAGTGACCCAGGCGCGGGCACTGGAGGGATAGCCGTTATTGTTGTTATGCACGGACGCTCTCCTCGGCACCGCTGACGCGGTGCGCGGCGGTTGAAAGTGGCGTCAGCTTAGGACGATATAAACGGCGCTGAGTATCGCTCGAAGGTGTTATCAGGCGGGCGAATGCTTCATACCCGCCGCAGCGAATGCTTCACCACGGCGGGCAGAGGCATGCATCAGAGGGCTTGCGGCGCCCGCTCGCAGAGGACCTTGAGTGCCGCCACCCAGTCCGGGTGGTCGTTCAGGCAGGGCACCAGCTGCAGGCTCTCGCCACCGGCCTCGACGAACTGCTCGCGGCCGCGGTCGCCGATCTCCTCCAGGGTCTCGATGCAATCGGCGACGAAGGCCGGGCACATCACCAGCAGCTTCTTCACCCCCTGCGCGGCGAGTTCGTCGAGGCGGGTCTCGGTGTAGGGCTCGATCCACTTGGCGCGCCCCAGACGCGACTGGAAGCTCACCGACCACTGCTCCGGGCGCAGGCCCATGCGCTCGGCGAACAGCTCGGCGCTGCGCAGGCACTGCGCGCGGTAACAGGTGGCGAGCACCGCAGGTGAGGCGGTGCGGCAGCAGTCGTCGCCCTTCAGGCAATGGCCGCTGGGGTCGAGCTTGTGCAGGTGGCGCTCCGGCAGGCCATGAAAGCTCAGCAACAGGTGGTCGAAGCCCTGCTCCAGATAGGGCTTGGCACTGGCCACCAGGGCATCGAGGTATTCCGGCTGGTCGTAGAACGGCGGCAGGACGGAGAAGCGCAGGTTCAGGCCGCGCTCACGCACCACGCGCTTGGCCTCCTCGATCACCGTGGTGGTGGTGCTGTCGGCGAACTGCGGGTAGAGCGGCGCCAGGGTCACCTGGCGAATGCCCTGGTCGGCCAGGCGTTGCAGGGTCGCCTCGATGGACGGCTCGCCATAACGCATGGCCAGCTCCACCGGGCCGTGCGACCAATGCGCCTTCATCGCCTCCTGCAGGCGGCGGCTGAGCACCACCAGCGGCGAGCCTTCATCCCACCAGATCGAGGCATAGGCATGCGCCGACGCTGCCGGACGCTTGATCAGGATCAGCGACACCAGCAGGCGGCGCAGCGGCCACGGCAGATCGATCACGTAGGGATCCATCAGGAACTGATTGAGGTAACGGCGGACATCGGCTACTTCGGTGGACGCGGGCGAACCCAGGTTAACCAGCAACAATGCGTGATCGGTCATGCGAAATCCTAGTCAGGGGTGGCCCAGCAGATCGGCCAGGGCCACATCCAGATGGGTGAAGCGGAAACTGAAACCGGCCTCGAGCAGACGCTTCGGCACGGCGCGCTGGCCGCCAAGCAGCAGCTCGGACAACTCGCCAAGACCGGCACGCAGGGCGAACGCCGGCACCGGCAGAATGGCCGGCCGGCTCAACGCCTGGCCCAGCGCCTTGGTGAACTCGGCGTTGCGCACCGGCAACGGCGCGCACGCATTATAGGGACCCTGGGCGGCCTCCTGCTGCAAGAGAAAATCCATCAGGCCGATTTGGTCGGCGATATGGATCCACGGCATCCACTGCCGGCCGTCGCCGAGACGCCCGCCCAGCCCGAGCCGGAACGGCAGCAGCAGACGCTTGAGCATGCCGCCGTCCGCGCTCAGCACCAGACCGGTACGCACCAGCACCACGCGCATACCCAGCTCCTCGGCGCGTTGTGCAGTTTCTTCCCAGGCGCCGCACAGCTGCGCGGCGAAATCGTCGGTGACCTGCGGCGTGTCCTCGTGCAGCTCACGCTCGCCGCCATCACCGTACCAGCCCACCGCCGAGCCCGACAGCAACAGCGCCGGACGCTGCTCGCGGCTCTTGAGCCAGTTCAGCAGCTGCTCGGTCAGGCCGATGCGGCTGGCCCACAGCAGCGCCTTGCGCTTGCTGCTCCAGGGGCGGTCGGCGATGGGCGCACCGGCCAGGTTGACCACCGCATCGAGCGGCTCCTCGGCCAGCTCCTCGAGCCGCCCGATCCCCCGCACCGTAGGCCCACACAGGCCGGCTACCTTGCCCGGCTCACGGCTCCAGACCGTCAGGCGATGGCCGTGCTCGACCCAGTGCGCGCAAAGCGCACGCCCAATCAGGCCGGTACCGCCGGTCAGTAGGATATGCATGGCATCGTCCTCGCATGGCAATTGATGAGACTTCACCTTTAGTCTGGTTTATGACAGGCATACGTGCCTTTATCGAACGCCGCGTTTGTCCTAAACCTAAAGAAAGAGGGAGCGCCGCTCACGACAGCTGTACATGAAAACATTCTTGTATAGCTCTTGTCCAAACCGTAGCCTGTAATGCATTCAGCGCTGACGAGGTAACCATGAACGCACCCATCGCCATCATCGGCACCGGCATCGCGGGACTTTCCGCCGCCCAGGCCCTGCACGCCGCCGGCCACGACGTCGAGCTGTTCGACAAGAGCCGCGGCAGCGGCGGGCGCATGGCCAGCAAGCGCAGCGATGCCGGGAGCCTGGATCTCGGCGCGCAATACTTCACCGCCCGCGACCGCCGCTTCGTCGAAGTGGTGCAGCAGTGGCAGAACCGCGGCTGGGCCGAAACCTGGGCGCCGGAGCTGTACAACAGCCAGGCCGGCCAACTCAGCCCCTCACCCGACGAGCAGGTCCGCTGGGTCGGCGCGCCGCGCATGAGCGCCATCAGCCGCGCCCTGCTCGGCGCCCTGCCGGTGCACTTCTCCTGCCGCATCACCGAGGTGTTCCGCGGCGGCAGCCACTGGAGCCTGCAGGACGCGGACGGCAACAGCCATGGCCCCTTCAGCCACGTGATAGTCGCCACCCCGGCGCCCCAGGCCAGTGCGCTGCTAGCTTGCGCGCCGAAGCTGGCAGGCGTGGCGGCCAGCGTGGTGATGGAACCGACCTGGGCGGTGGCCCTGGCCTTCGACACGCCGCTGGATACCCGCGTCGAGGGCTGCTTCATCCAGGACAGTCCGCTCGACTGGGTGGCGCGCAACCGCAGCAAGCCCGGCCGCGACAATCACCCGGACACCTGGGTGCTGCATGCCAGCAGCGCCTGGAGCCGGCAGCATCTGGACCTGGCCAAGGAGACGGTGATCGAGCATCTGCATGGCGCCTTCGCCGAGCTGATCGGCTGTGCGGTCCCGGCGCCGAGCTTCACCCTCGCCCACCGCTGGCTCTACGCCCGTCCGGCGCAGGCTCACCAGTGGGGGGCGCTGGCCGATGCCGACCTGGGCCTGTACGCCTGCGGCGACTGGTGCCTGTCGGGCCGGGTCGAGGGCGCCTGGCTCAGCGGCCAGGACGCCGCCCGCCGTCTGCTCGAACACCTGGCATGAGCGGCGCCGACAAGCGCCGCCTCAACCCGCGCAAGCTGCTGCTGTCGAAATGGACGGCAGCACGGCCGCAGAATCGTGAACGGCATTTTCTGGTCACCGAGCTGATCCGCGACGAAGAGGACAACATCCTCGCCGTGGAACTGCAGGCCGTGCTGACCCGGCGCAGCCAGCAGCTGGACTGGCGCCAGTTGCAGGACACCGAGCGCTGGCAGCAAGGCTGGCGCTGAGCACGTCTGCGCCGGCCCTGCTCTGCGCGCTCTGAGGTTCATCCCACCCCTTTCTCCGCCATAGCCCATCGCCTCCACCCTGCGGACGCGATGCGTCGCCTCGCGGCCGGTCGCAGGCAAAATCTCGCACCGAACAAAAGCGATACCAGACCTGTACAAATCATTTGACTTGTACAGCTACACACCTATGATGGACTGAAATTGTACATGCACCAACAAATGTACAAGTTCATCGAGGTCGAACCATGCCTGCGAACAAAGCCAAACTGGGCATCAGTGCCTGCCTGCTGGGCGCCGAGGTACGCTACAACGGCGGTCACAAGCTGTCGCGGCTGTGCAGCCGCAGCCTGGCCGAGCATTTCGATTTCGTCGCGGTCTGCCCGGAAGTCGGCATCGGCATGTCGGTGCCACGCGAGCCGATCCGCCTGGTAGGCGACCCGCAGGCGCCGCGCGCCGTCGGCACGGTCGATCGCTCGCGCGATGTCACCGATGCCCTGGCCGCCTACGGCGAGCGCATGGCCGCGGAGCTGCAGGGCATCAGCGGCTTCATCTTCATGCAGCAGTCGCCGTCCTGCGGCCTGGAGCGGGTCAAGGTCTACCAGGACGGCGGCCGGCCCAGCGAGCCGGGGCGCGGCATCTTCGCCGCCGCCTTCTGCGCCCGCCACCCCGATCTGCCCGTCGAGGAAGACGGCCGCCTCAACGACCCGGTGCTGCGAGAGAACTTCATCACCCGCGTCTATGCCCATGCCGAGTGGCAGCAACTGCTGCAGCAGGGCCTCAGCCGCCACGCGCTGATCGCCTTCCACTCACGCTACAAGTACCTGCTGATGGCCACCGACCCGGTGCGCTACAAGACGCTCGGCCGCCTGCTCGGCGAGCTGCACCAGCATGACCTGGCCGAACTGGCGCCGCGCTATTTCAGCGAGCTGATGAGCGCGCTGAAGAAGTGCGCCACCCGCGGCACCCACAGCAACGTGCTGCAGCACCTGAGCGGCTATCTCAAGCATGCGCTGTCCGCCGACGACAAACGGGAAATGCAGCAGCTGATCGGTCAGTACCGCCAGGGCATCGTGCCGCTGGTGGTGCCGCTGACCCTGCTCAAGCATCACTTCCGCCGCCATCCGCATCGCTACATCGCCGAACAGGCGTACCTGCAGCCGCATCCGGAACCACTCAGCCTGCGCAACGCCCTGTAATGCCCATGACGACCGAAAGCATGGCCGGCGAAGAAGCCGGCAACGACTACCGGCAGATCCTCGACCAGGGCTACCTGCCCATCCGCGAGGTGGCGCGCAGCACCGGCATCAATGCCGTCACCCTGCGCGCTTGGGAACGCCGCTACGGCCTGATCGTGCCGTACCGCACGCCCAAGGGGCACCGCCTCTACTCACCGGCCAACCTCGAGCGCATCCACGCCATCCTCGCCTGGCTGGCGCGGGGCGTGGCGGTGGGCCAGGTCAAGGCCCTGCTCGACCACGGCCATACGCCGCAGGCGCCGAGCACCGACAACTGGAGCCGCCAGCGCAACGAGCTGCTGGAGTGCATCACCGAGCTCAACGAGCGGCGTCTGGACGAGCGCTTCAATGCCGCGCTGGCGCTGTATCCGGCCAGCACCCTGGCCGAACAGCTGCTCTGGCCGCTGTTCGGCGATCTGCGCCAGCGCTGGCAGGGCCAGTTCGGTGCACGGCTGGAGCAGGTGTTCTTCTTCTCCTGGCTGCGCAGCAAGCTGGCCACCCGCATCTACCACGGCAACCGTCAGCTCGGCGGGGCGCCGCTGCTGCTGATCAACCTCGGCGAGGCGCCGATGGAGCCGGGGCTGTGGCTCAGCGCCTGGCTGGCCAGCGCCAGCGATTGCCCGGTGGAGGTGTTCGACTGGCCGCTGCCGCCTGGCGAACTGCTGACCGCCGTCGAGCAGATCGCCCCGCGCGCGCTGCTGCTGTACGCCGAGCAGACGCTGGACGGCGCTCTGCTGCGCCGCCACCTGCCACGCCTGGCCGCACAGAGCCCGGTACCGGTGCTGATCGCCGGCCCGTCGGCCCACATTCACCGCGACGCGTTGGCCGACCTGCAGTCGGCGGTCGACCCGCTCGCCGCGCACGCCTGGCTGCAGCGTCACGGCCTGCTCGGCGCCCGAGAGGTAAACTCATGCAGCAACTGATGTGGTTCCGCAGCGACCTGCGGATCGATGACAACACCGCGCTGAGCCAGGCCATGAGCAGGGGCTCGACCATAGCGCTGTACCTGGTCACCCCCGGCCAGTGGCAGCGCCATGACGATGCCCCGTGCAAGGTCGACTTCTGGCTGCGCAACCTGGCCCAGCTGAGCCGGGCGCTGGCCGCCCTCAACGTGCCGTTGCTGATTCGTCAGTGCGAGGACTGGAACCAGGCGCCGGCCGTGATCGCCGAGGTCTGCCACCAGCACAACGTCTGCGCGGTGCATGCCAACGAGGAGTACGGCATCAACGAAAGCCTGCGCGACCGCTGCGTGGCCGCCTACCTGGCCCAGCAGGACATCGCCTGGCACAGCCATCTCGACCAGCTGCTGTTCAAGCCCGGCAGCATCCTGACCCGCTCCGGCGGCTACTTCCAGGTCTACAGCCAGTTCCGCAAGGTCTGCTACGAGCACCTGCACATGGCCCTGCCCGGCCGGGTCGCCCGGCCCGTGGCGCAGGCGCCCACGCCCCTCGCCAGCGACGCGATTCCCCAGGCCGTGGACGGCTTCGCGATGCCCAGCGAGCAGCTGCGCAGCCTCTGGCCGGCCGGCGAAGAGGCCGCCCGCCAGCGCCTGGAGCGCTTCGCCGACGAGCAGATCGGCTACTACAAGGATGAACGCGACTTCCCCGCGCTGCCCGGCACCAGCCAGCTGTCGCCCTACCTGGCAGCCGGCGTGCTGTCGCCGCGTCAATGCCTGCACGCCGCACTGGCCGCCAACCGCGGCGAGTTCGACAGCGGCAATGCGGGCGTCGTCACCTGGGTCAACGAACTGCTCTGGCGCGAGTTCTACAAGCACATCCTGGTGGGCTACCCGCGCGTCTCGCGGCATCGCGCCTTCCGCCCGGAAACCGAGGCCGTGGCCTGGCGCCGCGCGCCCGAGGAACTGGCCGCCTGGCAGCAGGGCCGCACCGGCCTGCCGATCATCGATGCCGCCATGCGCCAGCTGCTCGAGACCGGCTGGATGCACAACCGCCTGCGCATGATCGTCGCTATGTTCCTGACCAAGAACCTGCTGATCGACTGGCGCGAGGGCGAGCGCTTCTTCATGCGCCACCTGATCGACGGCGACCTGGCGGCGAACAATGGCGGCTGGCAGTGGAGCGCCTCCACCGGTACCGATGCGGCGCCCTACTTCCGCATCTTCAACCCCATCAGCCAGTCGCAGAAGTTCGACCCCGAGGGACGCTTCATCCGCCACTGGCTGCCGGAGCTGGCCGGCCTGAACAAGCGCGACATCCATGACCCGGCCAGCCTCGGCGGGCTGTTCGCCCCGGCCGGCTATCCACGGCCGATCGTCGATCTGTCGCGCTCGCGCGAACGCGCCCTGGCGGCGTTCAGAAACCTCGGCCAGGAGGTGCCCGCATGAGCGACTTCCTGGCCAGCTTCGCCACGCGCTTCGCCGCGCTGAACAAGGACAACCTCGAGTTGCTCGGCGAGCTGTACAGCGACGACGTGCTGTTTCGCGATCCGCTGCATGAGGTGCACGGCCTCACCGCCGTGCGCCGCTACTTCGCCGAGCTGTACGCCAATGTCGAGGCGCTGCGCTTCGAGTTCCACGGTTACGACCAGGTGGCGGAAGGCGAAGGCTACCTACGCTGGACCATGCGCTACCGCCATCCGCGTCTGCGCGGCGGCGCCGAGATCGCGGTGGAGGGTTGCTCGCACCTGCTCTGGCGCGACCGCGTCTATCGGCACCGCGACTACTTCGACGCCGGTGCCCTGCTCTACGAGCACCTGCCCGTACTCGGCAGCGTGATCGCCTGGCTGAAACGGAGGCTGGCATGAAACGTATCTGGCTGACCGGCGCCAGCAGCGGCATCGGTGCCGCACTGGCGGAAGAACTGCTGCGCGCCGGCCACCGCCTGGCGCTCAGCGCGCGCAGCAGCGGCCCGCTGCAGGCGTTCGCCGCCCGCTATGGCGAGCGGGTGCTGGTGGCCCCGGGCGACCTGACCGACGCCGAGCAGGTGCGCGCCATCGGCGAGCGCATCGAGCAGGTGTGGGGCGCCCTGGATTGCGTGATCCTCAATGCCGGCACCTGCGAGTACGTCGAGGTGCGCCAGTTCGAGGCCGCGATGATCGAGCGGGTGATGCGCGCCAACCTGTTCTCCGCCGGCTACTGCATCGAGGCCGCCCTGCCCCTGCTGCGCCGCGGCGAAGGCCCGCATCTGGTCGGCGTCGGCAGCTCGGTGACCTTCATGCCGCTGCCCCGTGCCGAAGCCTACGGCGCCTCCAAGGCAGCCATGCGCTACCTGCTGCAGACCCTGCGCATCGACCTGGCGGCCGAGGGCATCGACGTTACCCTGGTCAGCCCCGGTTTCGTCGACACGCCGCTGACGCAGAAGAACGACTTCCCCATGCCCATGCGCTGGCCGGTGGAGCGCGCCGCACGGTACATCGCCGAACGCCTGGACAAGCGCCCGCACGAAATCGCCTTCCCTACTCCCTTCATCGCCGTACTGAAACTGCTCGGCAGCCTGCCCAGCAGGCTGCAACTGGCCATCGGCCGTCGCCTGGCGCGTAACGAGGACACTCCATGAAGATCGCCATCATCGGCAGCGGCATCGCCGGGCTCACCTGCGCCTACCTGCTCAATCGCAAGCACGACATCCAGGTGTTCGAGGCCAGCGACTGGGTCGGCGGCCATACCCACACCGTGGACGTCGAGGTGAATGGCCAGCGCTACGCCATCGACACCGGTTTCATCGTGTTCAACGACTGGACCTACCCCAACTTCATCCGCCTGCTGGAACAGATCGGGGTCGGCTACAAGCCCACCGAGATGAGCTTCTCGGTCAGCGATCCGGCCAGCGGCGTGGAGTACAACGGGCACAGCCTCAATACCCTGTTCGCCCAGCGCAGCAACCTGCTGTCGCCGGCCTTCTGGGGCATGCTGCGCGACATCCTGCGCTTCAACCGCGAAACCCAGGACGACCTCGCCAGCGGGCGCATCGGCAGCGATCTGACGCTGGGCGCGTACCTGGAGCGCAACGGCTACGGGCGCCGCTTCATCGAGCATTACGTGGTGCCGATGGGCTCGGCCATCTGGTCGATGTCGCTGCAGGACATGCTCGGGTTTCCCCTGCAGTTCTTCGTGCGCTTCTGCAAGAACCACGGCCTGCTGTCGGTCAACGACCGGCCGCAATGGCAGGTGATCGAAGGTGGCTCGCGCAGCTACGTGGCGCCGCTGAGTGCCAGCTTCGCCGAACGCATCCGCCTGAACTGCCCGGTGACGCGAGTCGAGCGTGACCAGAGTGGGGTGACGCTGCACAGCGCCGCCGGCAGCGAACGCTTCGACAAGGTGGTGTTTGCCTGCCACAGCGATCAGGCCCTGGCCCTGCTGGACAAGCCCAGCCAGGACGAGCAGGACATCCTCGGCGCCCTGCCCTACGCCGACAACGACGTGGTGCTGCACACCGACACGCGCCTGCTGCCGAGCCGCAAGCTGGCCTGGGCCAGCTGGAACTATCGCCTCGGCGGTCCCAGCAGCCAGCCGGCCGCGGTCACCTACAACATGAACATCCTGCAGGGCATCGCGGCGGATACCACCTTCTGCGTCAGCCTCAACCAGACCGCCGCCATCGACCCGAGCAAGATTCTCGCGCGCTTCCAGTATGCCCATCCGCAATACAGCCTGGCCGGCACCGCCGCCCAGGCGCGCTGGGAAGAATTGCTCGGCGCCCAGCACAGCTACTACTGCGGCGCCTACTGGGCCAACGGCTTTCACGAGGACGGGGTGATCAGTGCGCTGCGCGTGGCCCGCGCCTTCGGTGAGGCGCTGTGATGCACAGCGCCCTGTACAGCGGCTGGGTGCAGCATCGCCGCTTCGCCCCGCGCGCCCATGCCTTTCGCTATCGCATGGGTCTGTTGTACCTCGACCTGAGCGAACAGGCGCAGCTGTTCGCCCTCTCCAAGCTGGCCGGCGCCGGCCGCTTCGCGCCATTCGCCTTCCGTGAAACCGACTACCTGCCCGAGTCCACCCGCCAGGGCATGGCGCTGCACGAGGCCGTGCGCAATCGGGTAGAGCAGGCACTGGGCACGCGCCCGCAAGGTCGCATCTGCGTGCTGACGCAGCCGCGCAGCTGGGGCCTGGCCTTCAACCCGGTGAGCATCTTCTACTGTCACGACGCCGCAGAGCGCCTGGTGGCCATCCTCTGCGAAGTCAGCAATACGCCATGGCGCGAGCGTTATCACTACGTGCTGCCGGCCGATGGTGAGGGGCGCCACCAGGTCAGCGTGGACAAGGCCTTCCACGTTTCGCCCTTTCTGCCGCGTGAGCTGGAGTACCGCATGAGCTTCAGCGCGGTGGGCGAACGCCTCGGCGTGCACATGGCCGACTGGCAGGGTGCGACCAAGCTGTTCGACGCCAGCCTCAGCCTGCACCGCCAGCCTCTGGATCGCGCCAGCCTGCACCGCTATCTGCTCAGCTTTCCCTGGATGACCGGCAAGACCCTGGCGGCCATCTACTGGCAGGCGCTGCGCCTGCTGTTCAAGCGCATACCGATCTTCGACCACTCCCCCGCGGAAGGCAGCTTCCGCGTTGCCCGCCCGCACGTGAAGGACTCGCCCCATGAAGAGCTCTAGTCTGACCCCCACCAGAAGCCTGGTACGCAGTGGCAACGGCATTGGTGCCAGCCTGCTGCGGCGTGCCGTCCTGCGCCAGCTGGAAAACCTGCACCACGGCCAGCTGCTGATTCAGGAAGGCAGCGAAACTCTGCATTTCGGCACGCCGCAGAGCGAGCTGCGTGCCGAGATCAGGGTGAACGACCCGGCCGTCTGGGGCCTGGTGGCCGGCAATGGCTCCATCGGCGCGGGCGAGGCCTATATCCACGGCTACTGGAGCACGCCGGAGCTGACCGCGGTAATCCGCGTGTTCGTTGCCAACCTCGATGTGCTGGACGCCATGGAAGGCGGCCTGGCCCGCCTCGGCCGCCCGCTGATTCGCGGCCTGCACTGGCTCAACCGCAACACGCGCCAGGGCTCGCGGCGCAACATCGCCGCTCACTACGATCTGGGCAACGAGCTGTTCGAGCAGTTTCTCGACCCCACCATGATGTACTCGGCGGCCATGTTCCGCGGCGCGGACGACAGCCTGGAGCAGGCGCAGCTCAACAAGCTCGAACGCATCTGCCAGAAGCTCGACCTCAAGCCCACCGACCACCTGCTGGAGATCGGCACCGGCTGGGGCAGCATGGCCATCCATGCCGCCACCCGCTACGGCTGCCGGGTGACCACCACCACACTGTCGCGCGAGCAGCACGCGCATACCCACAAGCGCATCCGCGAGCTGGGCCTGGAAGACCGCATCACCCTGCTGCTGGAGGACTATCGCGACCTCGAGGGTCAGTACGACAAGCTGGTCTCCATCGAAATGATCGAGGCGGTCGGCCACCGCTTCCTGCCCACCTATTTCCAGCAGTGCGCGCGCCTGCTCAAGCCCCAGGGGCTGATGCTGCTGCAGGCCATCACCATCCGCGATCAGCGCTACGAGCAGGCGTGCAGGTCGGTGGACTTCATCCAGCGCTACATCTTCCCCGGCGGCGCGCTGCCCTCGGTGCACAAGATGCTGGAAGTGGTGACCCGGCATACCGACCTCAACCTGCACCACATGGAGGACTTCGGTCTGCACTACGCGCGCACCCTGCGCCAGTGGCACGACAACCTGCGCAACGCCAGGCAGCGTCTGGAGCAGCTGGGCTACGACGATTACTTCTACCGGCTATGGGAGTTCTACCTGTGCTATTGCGAGGGAGGCTTCCTCGAACGCACCATTGGCACCGCCCAACTGCTGCTGGCCAAGCCGGCGGCTCGCCCTGCTCCCCTGTTAGGAAACTTCGATGCCTAAGCTGATCGCCAATGCCCTCCTGTTCCAGCTCGGCTGGCTGATCTGCGTGTTTGCCGGCGACAGCCTGTGGCTGCTGCCGGTGGCGGCGATCGTTGCCGTGCACCTGCTGTGGGTCAGTAGCTGGGCGGCCGAGGGCAAGCTGCTGCTCAGCGTGTTTCTCGCCGGTAGCGCGCTGGACAGCTTCCTGCTCAACCTCGGCGTGTTCGATTTCGGCGAGCCGCGCCAGCTGATCCCGCTGTGGCTGGCCCTGCTCTGGCTGCTGCTGGCCACCACCCTGAATCATTGCCTGGCCTGGACCGCGCAGCCCTGGTGGCGCGGCAGCCTGCTCGGCGCCGTCGCCGCGCCACTGGCCTACTACGGTGGCGCGCAGATCGCCGGGGTCACCCTGCCGCTCGGCACCTGGCCGACCCTGGCCATTCTGGCCGCGGTCTGGGCGGTGGTGATGCCGGTGCTGCACGGCTTCGCCAAGCTGTATCGCGCGCAGTACGAACAGCGCCTGCGCCTGCAGCAGAGGTGATGCCAGCGTCGCCGGGCTGACGAACGCCGAACGAAAAAGGCCGGGCATCGCTGCCCGGCCTTTTTTGTCTGCCGAAACGGATCAGAAACTGGTGCGGTAGTGCAGGGTGTACGCTTCGGCACCGTCGTTGGGGTTCTTCAGGCCGGCGTTGGAATAGTGCACGGCGCGCAGGCCGATCTCCTGGCCAGCGAAACGCAGGCCGACGCCGATGCGATCCTCGAACTGGAACGAAGAGCCCAGTTTGTTGCTTTCCAGCTCGGTGCTGGAGAAGGCGGCAACACCGATGCCCGCTTCGATGTACGGGCGCACGTTCTGCCCGGCGAATTCGTAGACGAACACCGGGGAGAACGACAGGCTGTGGTTGCTCGCCGTCTCGTCACCGTCCCAGTAGGTATACCCCAGGTCCCAATAACCGGTGAGGCGGCCATAGCTGCTCTGCAGCCAGCTGCTGTCCCAGTCCCACTGAGCCCCCAGGCGATACACCATGGTGGAATCGCCGCTCTGGCCGATGGCAGCGGTCACGTCCGCAGCCTGTACTGCCCCCAACTGCCCCACGGTCAAAGCTGCAAAGGCAGCCACAGCGCATAGCTTCTTCATGAACTATTCCTTCTCGAGAAGTGAGCTTGAACGAGTGTTCCAGATTGCAATCATAGAGACCGCTGTTGTTAGCAAAGGTCCCAATAAAACTAGTTCGCATATTTAAAATACGTGAACTTGCGCCTGTTCGCCCAGTAGCAGCGGCAATACCGCCTGCATGCGCTGTATATCGCCACTGCTCCAGTAGCGGGTCGCCTGCGCCGGCGGCGTGGCCAGCAGCTCGTGCTGCCCGAGCAGGCGCTGCAACTGGCGCGCCACCGCCGCACCGGTGTCGATCAGGCTCACCGAGTCCGGCACCAGGCTGTGCAGCAGCGGCTTGAGGAAGGGGTAATGGGTGCACCCCAGAATGAGCGTGTCGCAGCCCTCGGCCAGCAGCGGCTCGACATAGCCCTGCAGCAGCTCGCGGGTGGCCGGCGCCTGCAGCGCACCAGCCTCGATGCACTCCACCAACCCCGGGCAAGGCTGGGTGATCACTCGCACGTCGCTGGCGAAACGGTCGAGCAGCGCGGCGAACTTGGCGCTTTTCAAGGTACCGGTGGTGGCCAGCACCCCGACCACGCCGCTGCGCGTCGCCGCCGCCGCCGGTTTTACCGCCGGCTCCATGCCGACGATGGGCAACTGCGGATAACGCTCGCGCAGCTCGGCAGCCGCCGCCGCGGTGGCGGTATTGCAGGCCAGCACCAGCGCCTTGGCGCCCTGCGCCAGCAGGTGCTCGGTGATCAGCACGCAGCGCTCGCGAATGTACTCCGCGCTCTTCTCGCCATAGGGCACGTGGCCGCTGTCGGCGACATAGAGCAGCGACTCATTGGGCAGCAGCTGGCGAATCTCGCGCAGCACCGACAGGCCGCCGACCCCCGAATCGAAAACGCCGACCGGCGCCTGCGACTGATTCATTTCAAATCATCCCCACGACTACGCAGCCTTTCCTTAGCGCCCACCGCACACCTCGCAGACTGGGTCGCGCTTGACCCGCAACTCGCGAAAGCGCGTACCCAGCGCATCGATCAGCAGCAGGCGCCCCACCAGCGGCTCGCCGAAACCGGCCAGCAGCTTGAGTGCCTCCAGCGCCTGCAGGCTGCCCACCAGGCCCACCAGCGGGCCGACCACGCCGGCCTCGCTGCAGGTCAGCTCGGCTTCGCTGCCATGACCGTACAAGCAGTGATAGCAGGGGCTGGCGGCGTTGCGCGGATCGAACACCGAGAGCTGCCCCTCAAGGCGAATCGCCGCGCCGGATACCAGCGGCTTGCCGGCTGCGACGCAAGCAGCGTTGACCGCCTCGCGGGTGGAAAAGTTGTCCGAGCAGTCCAGCACCAGATCGACGCCACTCACCGCGGCGGCCAGCGAGTCGGCGTCCAGCGCCTGACGATGCGGCACCAGCGTGATCTGCGGGTTGATCGCGGCCAGGCGCGCCATGGCCGAGTCCACCTTGGCCTGGCCAACGCTGGCGGTGTCGTGGGCGATCTGCCGCTGCAGGTTGGTCAGGTCCACCGTATCGAAGTCGGCCAGGTGCAGCTCGCCGACTCCGGCCGCGGCCAGGTACAGCGCCACCGGCGAGCCGAGACCGCCCATGCCGACGATCAGCACGCGGCCGTGTTTCAGGCGCAACTGGCCGTCCACATCGATCTGTTTCAGCAGGATCTGCCGGCTGTAGCGCAGCAGTTCGTCATCGCTCAGCATATCGTCACTCATGGTCGAAACGTCCCAGACTGATGCGCTCATGGCCGCCCAGGTCACGCCGGCTGTGCACCTCGGCGAAGCCGGCGGCGGCAACTAGCCCGCGCACCGCCTCGGCCTGGTCGAAACCGTGCTCCAGCAGCAACCAGCCCCCCGTCAGCAGGTGCGCCGGCGCGGCCTGGATGATGGCACGAATGTCATCCAACCCGTCGCTGCCGGCCACCAGGGCACTGCTCGGCTCGAAGCGCACGTCGCCTTCGTTCAGGTGGCGGTCGTCGGCGCGGATATAGGGCGGGTTGCTCAGAATCAGACCGTAGCGCTGCCCGCTCAGGGCAGAGAACCAATGGCTATGCACGAACGCAGCGTTGTCCAGTTGCAGGCGCTGACGGTTGCGCTCTGCCAGGGCCACGGCGTCCTCGACGCGGTCCACGCCGGTCACCTGCCAGGTCGGACGTTCGCTGGCCAGGGCCAGGGCGATGGCGCCGGTGCCGGTGCCCAGGTCCAGCACGGTCAAAGGTGTCGCCGGCAGCAGCTCGAGCGCGGTTTCCACCAGCAGCTCGGTGTCAGGGCGCGGGATCAGGGTATGCGGCGCCACCTCCAGCTCCAGGCTCCAGAAACCCTGGTGGCCGAGGATATAGGCCACCGGTTCGCCCTGACGGCGACGCATTAGATTCGCCTGGAATAGCGCCTGCTGCTCATCATCCAGCTCGCGCTCCGGCCAGGTGCGCAGGTAGCTGCGCGGTTTGCCCAGCGCGGCCGCCAGCAGCAACTCGGCGTCCAGCCGCGGGGTGGGCGAGTCGGGCAGGTCGGCGTTGTCGAGCAGGGATTCGATGGTGGCCATGGTTCATCCTGACTGCTTTTCTCCCCTCTCCCGCTTGCGGGGCTTGAGCGGAAATAGCGAAGCATCGCTTCGCCCGCTCAAGCGCCCTGAGCTCTGCGAGGGGCTGGGGCGCAGAGCGGGGGCCGGGGGAGAGGGTGTGCCGTTGCGCCCCCTCTCCCTAACCCTCTCCCCGAGGGGAGAGGGGACTGTTCGGCGCTACGTTGGCGCTTGCTGTCAGCTCTTCCCGGATTACATCCGGGCTACGGTGCGCACGGCGCACCCTACGCGGCGCGAGCCATGCGCACCGCGGCAATCAATCGCCCAGCGCCGCCAGCTGGTCGGCCTGGTACTCGGCCAGCAACGGCTCGATCACTGCCTCCACGCCGCCGGCCATGACTTCGCTCAGCGAATACAGGGTCAGGTTGATGCGGTGATCGGTGACCCGGCCCTGCGGGAAGTTGTAGGTGCGGATGCGCTCGGAGCGATCGCCCGAGCCCACCAGCAGCTTGCGCGTCTCGGAGATTTCCTTGTGCGCCGCCGCTTCCTGCTGGTCCTGCAGCTTGGCCGCCAGCCAGGCCATGGCCTTGGCGCGGTTCTTGTGCTGCGAGCGTTCTTCCTGGCATTCCACCACGGTCCCGGTGGGAATGTGGGTGATGCGGATCGCCGAGTCGGTGGTGTTGACGTGCTGGCCGCCAGCGCCGGAGCTGCGGTAGGTATCGACGCGCAGATCGGCCGGGTTGATCTCGATGGCGGCCTGCTCATCCGGCTCCGGCAGCACCGCCACGGTGCAGGCGGAGGTATGGATGCGGCCCTGGGATTCGGTTTCCGGCACGCGCTGCACGCGATGGGCGCCGGACTCGAACTTGAGCTTGGCGTAGACGTTCTCACCCTCGACGCGAGCGATGACCTCCTTGAAGCCGCCGTGCTCGCCCTCGTTGGCCGACAGCACCTCGACGCGCCAACCCTGCTTCTCGGCGTAGCGCGAGTACATGCGGAACAGGTCGCCGGAGAAGATCGCCGCCTCGTCGCCGCCGGTGCCGGCGCGCACTTCCAGGTAGACGTTGCGGCCGTCGTTGGGGTCCTTGGGCAGCAGCATGCGCTGCAGCTTGTCTTCCAGGGTGGTCAGCGCTTCCTTGGCCTGGGCCACTTCTTCTTCGGCCATCTCGCGCAGGTCCGGGTCGCTTTCCTTGAGCAGCGCCTGGGCCCCTTCGAGGTCGCTCTGCACCTTGCGCAGCTCGCGGAAGGTGGCGATCACCGGCTCGATCTCGGCGTATTCCTTGGAATAGGCGCGAAACTGGGTCTGCTTGGAGATCACCTCGGCATCGCCAAGCAGCGCCGTGAGTTCCTCGAAGCGGTCGCTGAGGTTGTCCAGCTTGTTCAACAGTGAAGCTTTCATTGCAGACCCTTGTCCTGCGGCGCGCCCTCGTCGAGGGCGAATAATTCCTGGGCCAGGCTGAGCGCGTCGATGCGCCCCTCGGCGGTGAGTTTCTTCATGCGCACGCTGGGCGCATGCAGCAGCTTGTTGGTCAGGCCGCGGGCCAGTTGCGCCAGTACGTCTTCGGCATTGGCACCGTTGACCAGCATGCGCTGGGCCTTGGCCAGTTCCTCGTCGCGCAGCCGCTCGGCCTGCTGGCGGTAGGCCTTGAGCACGTCGACCGCGGCCAGCTCGCGCAGGCGCTGCATGAAATCTTCGGTGCCGGCGGCCACCAGCTCCTCGGCGGCCTGCGCCGCGCCCTGGCGGCTCTTGAGGTTTTCCTCGATGACTTCGTGCAGGTCATCGACGGTATAGAGATAGACGTCATCCAGCTCGCCCACCTGTGGCTCGATATCGCGCGGCACGGCGATGTCGACCATGAAGATCGGCTTGTGCTTGCGCTTTTTCAGCGCACTTTCCACCGCGCCCTTGCCGAGAATCGGCAGTTGGCTGGCAGTGGAGCTGATGACGATGTCACTGTGCGCCAATTCGTCGGGAATGTCCGAGAGCAGCACGGCATGAGCGCCGAACTGCTCGGCCAGCTGACTGGCGCGCTCCAGGGTACGGTTGGCGACGACGATGCGCTTGATGCCCTGATCGTGCAGGTGACGCGCCACCAGGCTGATGGTTTCGCCGGCGCCGATCAGCAGCGCCTGGCTGCGGTGCAGGTCGGCGAAGATCTGCTTGGCCAGGCTGACCGCGGCGAAGGCCACGGAAACCGGGTTCTCGCCGATGGCGGTGTCGGTGCGCACGGTCTTGGCGGTACTGAAGGTGGCCTGGAACAGCCGGCCGAGCAGCGGGCCGACGGTGCCGGCCTCACGCGCCACGGCATAGGCGGACTTGAGCTGGCCGAGAATCTGCGGCTCGCCGAGCACCATGGAATCCAGACCACAGGCCACGCGCATCATATGGCGCACCGCGTCCTGCTCGCTGTGCACGTAGGCACAGGCGCGCAGCTCGTCCAGGCTCAGGCGGTGATAGTCGGCCAGCCACTTGAGCACTTCGTCGCTGCTCAGCTGGTCCTGTTCCAGGTACAGCTCGCTGCGATTGCAGGTGGAGAGGATCGCCGCTTCGCGACTGGGGGTGAGCCGGCACAGCTGCTGCAACGCCTCGACCAGCTGCTCCGGGGTGAAGGCAACGCGCTCGCGCACCTCTACCGAGGCGGTCTTGTGGTTGATACCGAGGGCGATAAAGGCCATGCAGGGTCGCTGAGGGGCAGTACGGAAGCCGGCAATTGTCCTACTTCGCCCCGGCGAGAACAACTCCCGCGACCTATTGTCCCAATAGACGGTTCGCCGCATCGTCCTGGCCTGTGGGCTTGCTCCGAGGCTT
The DNA here is from genome assembly GCF_029834875.1 of Pseudomonas sp. GD04158. Taxonomy (NCBI): domain Bacteria; kingdom Pseudomonadati; phylum Pseudomonadota; class Gammaproteobacteria; order Pseudomonadales; family Pseudomonadaceae; genus Pseudomonas; species Pseudomonas sp. GD04158. Next base: position 38,465 of record NZ_JAODYT010000001.1, read on the forward strand.
GTGTCATGATGCCGCGAACGTCGCAGGGCAGGCGCCTACCTGGCCGCCGCCCGGAAATAACGCAGCACAAGGCACTATGAACAGACCCCTCGCGCTAGTCACCGCACTCGCCTTCCTCAGCGGCTGCCAAACCTTCGCCCCCAGCGAGCCGGACGGTACGCCGCCGGTGCAGGAAGCCGACCAGACCACCCAACTGGAACCGAGCGAATACGGCTCGTTCAGCCAGGAAACCCTGTTCGCCCTGCTCACCGCCGAACTGGCCGGGCAGCGCAACCGCTTCGACATCGCCCTCGGCAACTACGTGCAGCAGGCCCAGGCCACCGGCGATGCCGGTGTCGCCGAGCGCGCCTTCCGCATCGCCGAATACCTCGGTGCCGAACAGGCAGCGCTGGACACCGCGCTGATCTGGGCCGAGAACGCGCCGAGCAACATCGACGCGCAGCGCGCCGCCGCCGTGCAGTTGGCCCGTGCCAGTCGCTATGACGAATCCATGGTGTTCATGGAAAGCGTGCTCAAGCGCCAGGGCGACACCCATTTCGATTTCCTCGCACTGTCCGCCGCGGAAACCGACCCGGACACCCGCGCCGGCCTGCTGCAAGGGTTCGACCGCCTGCTGACCAAGCACCCGGACAACAGCCAGCTGCTGTTCGGCAAGGCCATTCTGCTGCAGCAGGACGGCCGCGCCGAAGAGGCCCTGGAGCTGCTCGAAGCGCAACCGGCCAGCCAGACCGAGGTGTCGCCGCTGCTGCTGCGCGCACGCCTGCTGCAAAGCCTGAAACGTGGCGACGAAGCCCTGCCCCTGCTGCAGAAAGGCATTCGCAAACACCCGGACGACAAGCGCCTGCGCCTGACCTACGCCCGCCTGCTGGTCGAGCAGGACCGTCTCGACGACGCCAAGGGCGAGTTCTCCAAACTGGTGCAGGAAAACCCCAACGACGACGACCTGCGTTTCTCCCTGGCCCTGGTGTGCCTGGAGGCCGAGGCCTGGGAAGAGGCCATCGTCTACCTGGAAGAACTGATCGAGCGCCGCAGCCACGTCGACGCCGCGCATTTCAACCTCGGCCGCGCCTACGAGGCGCTGGAAGACATCAACAGTGCGCTGCAGGAATACAGCCTGGTCGGCCCGAGCAACGATTACCTGCCAGCCCAGCAGCGCCAGGCCGAACTGCTGCTGCGCCAGCAGCGTACCGAGGAAGCCCGCGCACGTCTGGCCAAAGCCCGCGATGCCCAGCCCGACTACGCCATCCAGCTGTACCTGATCGAGGCCGAAGGCCTGAGCAACAGGCGCCAGATCGAACCGGCCTGGAGCGCGATCAACCAGGGCCTGGAACAGTTCCCCAACGACCTGAACCTGCTCTATACCCGCGCCATGCTGGCGGAAAAACGCGACGATCTGGGCCAGCTGGAAACCGATCTGCGCTACATCCTCGAGCGCGAGCCGGACCACGCCATGGCGCTGAACGCGCTGGGCTATACCCTGGCCGACCGCACCACGCGCTACGAGGAAGCCCGTGAACTGATCGAAAAGGCGCACCAGCTTAGCCCGCAGGACCCGGCCATTCTCGACAGCCTGGGTTGGGTCAACTACCGCCTGGGCAACCTGGAAGAAGCCGAGCGCCTGCTGCGCCAGGCCCTGGAGAAATTCCCCGACCATGAGGTGGCGGCCCACCTCGGCGAGGTGCTCTGGGCCCAGGGCAAGCAGCGCGAAGCCCGCCGCGTCTGGCGCGACGCCCTCGCCGAAACGCCCGACAGCACCATTCTGCGCGACACGCTGTTGCGCCTGACCGGCTCCGAGACCCTTTGATGCTTCGTCACCTCCTAGTTTTCAGTCTCATCGCCCTGCTCGCCGGTTGCGCCGGCCTTACCTCGCGCGAAGCGCTGGAAGGCCAGGGCAACCCCGCCCAGTGGCAAGTCCACAAACAGCAGATCAGCCAGCTCGACGGCTGGCAGATCAACGGCAAGATCGGCATTCGCGCCCCGCAGGACTCCGGCAGCGCCACCCTGTTCTGGCTGCAGCGTCAGGACTACTACGACATTCGCCTCTCCGGCCCGCTCGGAGGCGGTGCCGCCCGCCTGACCGGCCGTCCCGGCGACATCCTGCTGGAAGTGTCCAACCGCGGCCGCTTCAAGGCCGAGTCCCCGGAGGCCCTGCTGCGCGAGCAACTGCGCCTGGACCTGCCGGTGTCCAACCTGCTCTGGTGGATTCGCGGCCTGCCCGCCCCCGACAGCCGCAGCCGCCTGACCCTCGACGCCGACAGCCACCTGGCGCGCCTGGAGCAGGACGGCTGGCAGGTGGAGTACCAGCGCTATGTCGAACAGAACGGCTACGCCCTGCCGGAGCGCCTGAAGCTCTATGGCCAGGACCTGGAAGTGACCCTGGTGATCAAAGACTGGCAGCCGCGTCAGTTGGGGCAGTAGGCCGGATTCAACCCGGGAAAGACGCCTCGATGCCGCTCACCTAGGGACATACGCGCCCTGCTCCCCTCTCCCATTTATGGGAGAGGGGTTGGGGGAGAGGGTCAAACACTCCGCGCCACTGAAAGCCCCCTCTCCCCAAAGGGGCGAGGGGATTGATTGCGCTTGGCAGACGATTATGTGAAAAGCATTACCCCCTACAACACCCGGATTTCATCACGGCTACGAACGCCCACCAACGACATCGCCATGACCAGCACCGCCGTTCCCGCCCACGCCGAACTGATCCTGCCCGCCCCGGCCAAGCTCAACCTGATGCTGCATATCCTTGGCCGCCGTGCCGATGGCTATCACCAGCTGCAGACCCTGTTCCAGTTCCTCGACCACGGCGACGAGCTCGGCTTCAGCGTTCGCCAGGACGGCGAGATTCGCCTGCATACACCCATCGACGGCATACCGCACGACAGCAACCTGATCGTGCGCGCGGCCAAAAGACTGCAGGAAGCGTCCGGCACAGCACTGGGCGCCGATATCTGGCTGGACAAGCGCCTGCCCATGGGCGGCGGCATCGGCGGCGGCAGCTCGGACGCCGCCACCACCCTGCTCGGCCTCGACCACCTGTGGCACACCCGCCTGGGCGAAGAGCGCCTGGCCGAACTGGGCCTGGCCCTGGGCGCCGACGTGCCGGTATTCGTGCGTGGCCGCGCGGCCTTCGCCGAGGGCGTCGGCGAGCTTCTGACACCGGTGGAACTGGAGGAACCCTGGTTCCTCGTCGCCGTACCGCAAGTCTTTGTAAGCACAGCAGAAGTTTTCGGCGCGCCCGAGTTGACACGCGATACGCCGCCCATTAAAGTTCGCAGCCTTCTTGCGGGGGGTGGTCGAAACGACTGCCAACCGGTGGTCGAGAAGCGTTATCCAGAGGTTCGTAACGCTTTGATCTTGTTGAACAAATTTGTTTCAGCTAGATTGACCGGCACTGGAGCTTGCATATTTGGGAGCTTCCCAAATCGGGACGATGCTGATAAAGTCGCCCGCCAACTTCCAGGCACTCTGCCGAGCTTTGTCGCTCAAGGTCGCAACATCTCGATGCTGCACCGCAGGCTCCAAGCATTGGCCAAGAAGTGAATGCTCAGCATTCGGTTATACGATACAGGGGCGTCGCCAAGCGGTAAGGCAGCAGGTTTTGATCCTGCCATGCGTTGGTTCGAATCCAGCCGCCCCTGCCATAACCTCCCTCGGGAGGCATCGCAAACCGGGTCAAACAGCATTCGACACAGAATATAGGGGCGTCGCCAAGCGGTAAGGCAGCAGGTTTTGATCCTGCCATGCGTTGGTTCGAATCCAGCCGCCCCTGCCATTTTCCATACCCATCCAGGTATACCCCAGCCGGCAGGTACTGCGCGTGTCCAAGATGATGGTCTTCACGGGGAACGCAAACCCCGATCTGGCGCGACGGATCGTTCGTCAGCTGCACATCCCCCTCGGCGATGCTTCGGTCGGTAAGTTCTCCGACGGCGAAGTCATGATCGAAATCAACGAAAACGTCCGCGGCAAGGACGTGTTCCTGATTCAGCCGACCTGTGCACCCACCAACGACAACCTGATGGAGCTGGTAGTGATGGCCGACGCCTTCCGCCGTTCCTCGGCTACCCGCATCACCGCGGTCATCCCCTACTTCGGTTACGCCCGCCAGGATCGCCGTCCGCGTTCCGCTCGCGTGGCGATCAGCGCCAAAGTCGTGGCCGACATGCTCACCGTGGTCGGTATCGACCGCGTGCTGACCGTCGACCTGCACGCTGACCAGATCCAGGGCTTCTTCGACATTCCGGTGGACAACATCTACGGCTCCCCGGTCCTGGTCGACGACATCGAAGACCAGCGCTTCGACAACCTGATGATCGTCTCCCCCGATATCGGCGGCGTCGTTCGTGCCCGCGCCGTGGCCAAGAGCCTGGGCGTCGACCTGGCGATCATCGACAAGCGTCGCGAGAAGGCCAACCAGTCCGAAGTGATGCACATCATCGGTGACGTGGAAGGCCGTACCTGCATCCTGGTCGACGACATGGTCGACACCGCCGGTACCCTGTGCCACGCCGCCAAGGCGCTGAAAGAGCGCGGCGCCGCCAAGGTCTACGCCTACTGCACCCACCCGGTGCTGTCCGGCCGTGCCATCGAGAACATCGAGAATTCCGTCCTGGACGAGCTGGTGGTCACCAACACCATCCCGCTGTCCGCTGCGGCGCAGTCCTGCTCGCGCATTCGCCAGCTCGACATCGCCCCGGTCGTCGCCGAAGCGGTTCGCCGCATCAGCAACGAAGAATCGATCAGCGCGATGTTCCGTTAAGGAACCCGCTGACGTAATGCGCCCCGCCTCGTGCGGGGCTTTTTGCCCTACCGCCCGAGGCTGGTCGCAAGCCATAAGGCGGTTTGGTTATTTTGGAGAAATGAAATGACTGATTTTGCCCTGAATGCCGAAGTGCGTTCCGACCTGGGGAAAGGTGCGAGCCGCCGCCTGCGTCGTAACGTGTCCATGGTTCCTGCCGTGATCTACGGTGGCGACAAGGCCCCGCAATCCATCAGCCTGCTGGCCAAAGACCTGGCCAAGCTGCTGGAAAACGAAGCCGCTTTCAGCCACGTTCTGGCTGTCAACGTTGCCGGTGCTACCGAAAACGTCGTGATCAAGGCCCTGCAGCGCCACCCGGCCAAAGGCTTCGTCCTGCACGCTGACTTCCAGCGCGTCGTTGCCGGCCAGAAGCTGACCGCCCACGTACCGCTGCACTTCATCAACGAAGCAACCGCCGTTGGCGTGAAGCAGCAGGGTGGCGAGATCTCCCACACCATCAACGAAGTCGAAGTTTCCTGCCTGCCGAAAGACCTGCCGGAATTCATCGAAGTCGACATGGCTGCCGTAGAAGTTGGCCAGACCGTCCACATGTCCGACCTGAAGCTGCCGAAAGGCGTTGAGCTGGTTGCTCTGGCTCACGGTAACGACCTGGCTGTCTCCAACATTCACGCTTCCCGCGTGAAGGCTGAAGACGAAGGCGCTGCCGAGTAATCGCAGCGCGGAACCCGCCCGGCAGGCGATCACGCCGGGCGATTTCCTCGAAAGGGCTCCTGTATGACTGCCGTACAACTGATCGTTGGCCTGGGTAACCCCGGCCCCGAATACGACCAGACCCGGCACAATGCAGGGGCCCTTTTCGTTGAGCGCGTGGCCGAGAGCCAGCGCGTCAACCTTGCTGTCGATCGCAAGTATTTCGGCCTGGTGGGCAAGTTCAACCACCAGGGGCGCGAAGTTCGTCTGCTCATCCCCACCACCTACATGAACCGCAGCGGCCAGTCCGTGGCGGCCTTGGCCAATTTCTTCAAGATCAAACCCGAAGAGATCCTGGTGGCCCACGACGAACTCGACATGCCACCCGGCATCGCCAAGCTCAAGCAGGGCGGCGGCCACGGCGGGCACAACGGCCTGCGCGACATCATCGCCCAGCTCGGCAACCAGAATAACTTCCATCGCCTGCGGCTCGGCATCGGCCATCCGGGGCACGCCAGCCTGGTCTCCGGCTACGTGCTCGGACGCGCCCCACGCAGCGAACAGGAACTGCTTGATCAGAGCATCGACTTCGCCTTGGACGTCCTGCCGGAAATACTCGCCGGCGACTGGACCGTGGCCATGCGCAAACTGCATAGCCAGAAGGCCACCAAGTAACCACCTTTCCCCCGAGGGACACATCATGGGATTCAACTGCGGCATCGTCGGCCTGCCCAACGTCGGCAAGTCCACCCTGTTCAACGCCCTCACCAAATCCGGCATCGCCGCAGAAAACTTCCCCTTCTGCACCATCGAGCCGAACAGCGGCATCGTGCCCATGCCCGACCCGCGCCTGGATGCCCTGGCCGAGATCGTCAAGCCCGAGAAGGTCATCCCCACCACCATGGAATTCGTCGACATTGCCGGCCTGGTGGCGGGCGCGTCGAAAGGTGAAGGCCTGGGCAACAAGTTCCTCGCCAACATCCGCGAGACGGATGCGATTGCGCATGTGGTGCGCTGCTTCGAAGACGAGAACGTCATTCACGTCGCTAACAGCGTCGACCCCAAGCGCGACATCGAGATCATCGACCTGGAACTGATCATGGCCGACCTCGACAGCTGCGAGAAGCAACTGCAGCGCGTCGCTCGTACCGCCAAGGGTGGCGACAAGGAATCCGTAGCGCAGAAGGCCCTGCTGGAAAAGCTCATCCCCCACCTCACCGAAGGCAAGCCGGCGCGCAGCCTGCTCAAGGACCTGGGTGACGACGAGAAGCGCCTGGCCAGGACCTTCCACCTGCTCACCACCAAGCCGGTGATGTACATCGCCAACGTCGCCGAAGACGGCTTCGAGAACAACCCGCACCTCGACGTGGTGAATGCCATCGCCAAGGAAGAAGGCGCCATCGTCGTGCCGGTGTGCAACAAGATCGAAGCCGAGATCGCCGAACTGGACGATCTCGAAGAGATGCAGATGTTCCTCGAAACCATGGGCATGGAAGAGCCGGGCCTGAACCGCGTGATCCGCGCCGGTTACTCGCTGCTCAACCTGCAGACCTACTTCACCGCCGGCGTGAAGGAAGTGCGCGCCTGGACCGTGCGCGTCGGCGCCACCGCCCCGCAGGCTGCTGCCGTGATCCACACCGACTTCGAGAAAGGCTTCATCCGCGCCGAAGTGGTCGCCTACGACGACTTCATCGCCTACAAGGGCGAAGGCGGTGCCAAGGAAGCCGGCAAATGGCGCCTGGAAGGCAAGGACTACATCGTCAAGGACGGCGACGTAATGCACTTCCGCTTCAACGTCTGATCTAGTCAGCGCATAAAAACCCCGCCTCGGCGGGGTTTTTCTTTGCCTGTTACCCAGGTAGGAGCCACACCTGTGGTGGAAGCGGCTATGGTCGACGACACCAAAGCGCAGGAAACGAACGCGCCCCTGTCGCCATCGCCCTGCCCGTTCCCTTGACCTCAACCTAACCTGAGGTCCCAGGCTGGCCTGCATCCCTCCCAAGACCAAGGAGCCAGCCATGCAACAGATTCGTCCCGACCTCTGGGAAACCGCGACCGAGAACCCCGCCCCGGGCCTGAAAACCCACGCCTACCTGCTGACCCGCGAGAGCGGCAACCTGCTGTTCTACAACACCAGCCTGCGCCGGGAGATCGAGCAGATGACCGAGCTGGGCGGTGTTGCCTACCAGTTCCTCAGCCACCGCGACGAACTCGGCGACTCGCTGCTGCAGATACGCCAGCGCTTCGGCACCCGGCTTGGCGGCCACCGAGAAGAGCAGGAAGACTTCAGCCGACAGGCCCCGGTGGATATTCTCTTCACCGAACGCCAGACGCTGTTCGGCAATATCGACGTGATTCCCAGCCCGGGCCATAGCCCCGGCAGCACCTGCTTTCTGGTACACAGCCCGACCGGCCAGCGCTACCTATTCACCGGCGACACCCTCTACCGCAGCGCGGACGGCAGCTGGAAAGCCGGCTTCATCCCCGGCCACAACAGCCCCGAAGACCGCCAGACCATGGCCACCAGCATCGCCGGCCTACGCGATCTGCAGCCCGATCTGGTGATCGGCAGCGCCTTCTCTGGCAGTAGCGGCTTTCAGGAAATGAGACGCGGGGAATGGCAGGAGCATGTGGACAGTGCGCTGGAGCGGCTGCTGGGTTAAGGGGCCGGCCCAGCCTCGCTGAGAACGTTTTTCGCACGCAAACAAAAAGGGGTTAGCTTGCGCTAACCCCTTGAATTTATGGTGGCTACACCGAGACTTGAACCTGGGACATCAGCATTATGAATCCGCTACGAACCGCCCCGCTGAGCCAGAGAGCCCCATAAAACGGGGCATCCATCCCTCTCCTACATCGGTTGTGCCAGTTTTTTCCAGAGCTTTTTATCGATGTAGTCACCGGCTCACGCAGGCGACGCTCAAAGCTTACTCTTCAATCAAATACCTTAGCGCAGGAAGAATATCGTCTCTAATTTCAAACGCCACCACTTTATTTATCGTTTGAAACGTATTATGAGCTGCACTATTAAGCAATTTCTTATGAGCCAAGAATTTTCTCAGGCAGTGTTGTATCTTATTTTTTCGCGCCCCATCCCATACCTCATCATGAGAAATCAAGAAATTAATTAACTCTTCTAGGTCAGGTTCTAGATTAGCGATCTCTCTGGAGCTCAGCTGGGGCTGTTTTTTCTTTTCCCTTGCAGCATTCCGATCTTTTACAACCTCACCCAAAAGATCGTCATACTTTTCCTTTCTCATTAAGAACTTGGTAGTGCTTGCCTCAAAAAGCATACGAATAAGAACAAGTGCAGTGTATGTCATTACATTTATATCAAGTCGCTTTCCCTCATGCACCAAAGCCAAGTGCTTATCGTCGCAATGAAGTTCATCGACATCTTGAGGCAACACTGTTGAAAAAGTATTGTGGTCCACCTTTGTGATCGGGGGTTTCTTTACTGGAGAGGTACTAGGCTTGCCACCCGCTGCTTGCCCGGCCGCGGGTTTCTTTACACCTCCCTTGCCACCCTCCTGAGCACTGCCACCATCCCCCCCTGGCTGTGGAACTACTAAAGGCTCGTCCTTGATTTTCCTTCTCTTCGCGTCGCCCGCGTTAGCACGCCATTTATCAACAAACTTTCTCATATCATCCAGCGCATACTGATATGCTGGATTATTTAGATCAACGTCCGTCTTTGTTGTATTCCACGGAAGCTCAGAGGGGTTGGGGTTAGTAAAATATACATTACCTACAAAGCCATAGAACTCCGTGTGGAATTTTTTCACCCACCCCGTCTTCCATGACTTATCCGATATAACTATAGCCCTTTCATTACAATATATAGTCCAACCATACTCATTGGTCAGGCCTGCATTCGCATCTTTGTCGTAACCAGGCTCAGCTGAAAATCTATGCCTCTTATGCTGACCAGCCTCAATATAAACCGTAGTATTAGAAACCCTAAAGAACTTTGACTCGCTGCCATAAGGGCTATCTTGCCGAAGTTCTACAACGTGCGAATCAATGATTTCATCATTGATTACAACCTCAAGCCCTTTAGCTATGAGCTTACCGTATCTAACTCCCGTTTCCCTTCTTAACTTTTCCAGCCAATCACCATCAGAAAATAAGTGAGAGGTCTCGTTTGACAACTCCGTAGTTTTAATTACGGTACCAACCCTTCCTTGCGATGGCATTTTAAGAGCAGGAAGCGACCAGTCCGAAGACTTCAGATAATCATCCGTTTTGATTTCTAAATAACACCGCTCAGTCCCGGTATCGGTTTCAATTTCTGTGAACTGACCTATTTTAAATATAGCTCGATTGAGCCCGACACCAAAAACACCTATACCGAGATTATGTGAAGACTTTTCCCCGAAACGAAGAGCTGAAGCCTTTAAATGCTCCGAAGAAATCCCACCGCAATTATCCGATATACGCAGACTAGTTCCATCCATATCTATCTTTATTTTATAGCCTTCATAGCTCTCTGGCGGAGCTTTTCTATCCATATCAGGATTAAGCTTAAAGATAGTATCCCTAGCAGCGTCGATTGAGTTATCTATCAGATCAAATATACAAGCATCTATAGCAATATCCCTAGTGAGGCTATTTACTACAACCTCTTTGCTTGGCCTGGTATCTACAGAAAGCTCTTCTGATTTCATTACCACCTCCCCTCCCTATGCAACCGATAGGACTACTTCTTCCATTAAAGATTTTTTAATCTGGCTCAATATCGCGCGCGAAACGATGGGAGACACACTATTCCCGATCATTCGGAAACTGTGCCACTTTGTTGGGTGGAATGTAAACCAATCCGGAAAGCCCTGTATCCTTGCAGCTTCCCGAACAGTTATAACCCTACCCTCTTCAGGATGTAAGGGGCGAACGGCTTGAAATGAGCCCTTATCAGACCCTGTACCGGCTCTCAATGTGGGACTTACACCACTCCAACTAAGTTTGTAGGATTTACTTACTAAATCAACTTTCCCATTCACTGTGTTTTTATATCTTTCAGCTACAGCTTCTGTGTGCTTCGTCTCCAGCAAGCCCGATACATAACCCTGCTTTAAATAGTCAATAGCCTCCCGACCACCAAGTCCTTTAGGAGGGAGCTTACGCATAGCTTTAGCATATTGACTGAGGGTATTTTTCAACTCAGGATACCGGGCCCATCCAAAACTCAATGAATCTTTCAAATCAGGAATGGGAGAAGGAAGATCAGAGATGGCGTCCGCAATAGTAGATGGCTTCTTTGTGCCAACAAGGTCTTCAATAACAATCTTATTGACATCCTCTTTGTCATAGCCAACAACAATAACACGCAATCTATTTGTCGCTGCACCATAGCTCGCCGCATTAATCACAAATGGCCCAAGTATTGTGTATCTATCGGAGACCTGATCAATACCTGTCATCAACGTTTCAATATTCTCTTCGTCCAGCAGACCTTGCACATTCTCCATAACAAAAAATTTTGGACGCAACTCTCTTACATGTCGATAAAAATGATGCACGAGATTATTTCTCGGATCATCTTTCTGCCTTTTCCCTATACGACTGAATCCTTGGCATGGTGGCCCACCAATGATACCTGCCGGTCTAACAGAGCCTATTAGCTGGCGCCAGTCACTAACTTGAATTTCAGAAACATTCCCCTCCACAGCTTTAGTGCCTGGAAAGTTTCTTTTATATGCCGACTGCAGAGTCGGGTCGATGTCTATAGCCGCTATTGAATGAAACCCAGCCAGCTCCGCCCCTAAAGAGAAACCACCACACCCACAAAACAAATCCAGAATAAGTGGTTTCGTATTCACTGATTCCATTCTTTCTCTTCTTCTCAATAGCTCTAAATTAAAAAACTTTCATTTTAGCATGCGGATTTTAATGTAATCAGCCACTACAAATGCTCATTCGCGGTTCGGGCATACCAACGCTTAGCTACCTTTATAGTTATCGCTATCCCACGTTTGGACTGGGCAAGTTTCGGTTGGCTTCGTCGTAGTCGGGGCTTGTCTGGCCATTCTCTGGTATCACTTCGCCAGTAAGCAACCACCACCTATAGCTAGGGTATAGCTTCCCTAGTATCTCGATTTCATCCGCACCGACACGCGCCCTCCCCCGCTTGATGTTCACCCAGCGCGGGTAGTCGGTCTCACCAGCCTTTGAAAGCTCGACCAAGCTCGCAGCGTTGATCAGTTGAAGGGCTCTATCAGACAGCTTGTCCGTCATTACAAATACTCATGGCATGTCATATGTACAAAATGACAAATTGCCCTTATGGTTTGCACATATGGCAAATTCATATGATTTGCCGTCATTGGTGAAACATAAGGTACAGCTATGGAACAGTCTGGTGTAGTGGGGCTTTCGATTTCGGGAGACGCCCAACGCGTAACGGATTTCCGCGACGCACCGTTCTGCACGAAATACGTGCTGGCTCAGCTCTTGGGCATGGAGCAAATCACCGAAGACGTGGTGCGCGGCTGGATCGAAAGCAACACCGTGCCGACCGTGAAAATCGGTCGTCACCGCGTCATCAACCTGCACCGCATCCGCCGCGACCTCGACCGAGGCAAAACCATCTTCTGCGCGGGGGATTACGCCGATGAGTAAGCAGGTGCCCGCCCATGAACCTCTCCCGCTACCTGCACCAGCCGCACCCCGGCGACTGCGATTGCTCTGTGTGCTGGTCCCGTCGCGCGATGGCTCAACCCGTAGCCTGCCCGTCCACACCCTGCACCGAGTGCCGCCCCGTGTCGCTGTTCAAGGTCGATGGGTTCTGGAAGGTGACGCCTGCCTCCATCTGCGCGAAACACACCCCAAGCAACCGGCCGCCCAGGTACTGGCACGTTGTGCACGACACCGGCAAACCAACGCCCTTCGTGCCGCTGCGCGAACCGTTCGACCTAGTGGGGTGAACGCATGAGACAGCCAACCGCTCTGGTCGCCTGCGAGTTCTCCGGCCGCGTCCGTGATGCCCTGACCCGCGTCGGTTTCTATGCCGTGAGCTGCGACCTGATGCCCTCCGAAACCGAGGGTGAACACATCCAGGGCGACGTCCTGGACGTGCTCGACTGGGGTTGGGACCTGCTGATTGCCCATCCGCCTTGCACCGATCTGGCCACCTCCGGCGCCCGGTGGTTCCCGGAGAAGATCGCGGACGGTCGTCAGGCCCGCGCTCTGGACTTCGTCCGAGCCCTGCTGGCTGCGCCAATCCGCTTCAAGGCCCTGGAGAACCCGAAGTCGGTTATCTCCGGCCAGATTCGCAAGCCGGACCAGATCGTTCAGCCCTGGATGTTCGGCCATGGCGAGCGCAAGGAAACCCATTTCTGGCTCCAGAACCTGCCGCTGCTCCAGCCCACCGAAATCGTGGATGGCCGTGCCCCGGTGGTTCACCGCATGGCACCCGGCCCGGACCGCTGGAAGAACCGTTCCCGCACCTATCAGGGCATTGCCGATGCCATCGCCGATCAGTGGGGCCGACACGTCATCAACGTACTGAACGGTGCTGCTCCGGCGGCGGCTCCACGTCAGACCGTCCTGGAGCTGGGGGTGAGCGCATGACCGTCTCTTTCCACCTCGGCCGCTATCTGGTCGCTCTGCTCTGGCACTGGATCACCCCGTTCCTGTTCGGCGCCATCGCCGCCACGGTCGTGACCCTGTTCGGCCTACAGGAAAGCGTCCAGAGCATCGGCAACGCCTTCGAAACCGCCATCGCCAACGTGGCCGAACAATGCACTACCAGCGATCCGGCCAACGCCACCGATGCTGAACCGGTCAAGGGCCGCGCTCCCGGCTCGTCGGATTACGCTTCACCGATCCGGCGAACGGAAGCACGGGCGGAGCGCACCCTTGAACGCCCGCCACCCTAAATAGCCTTCGCTCGAGAGTGTGGGGCAGCTCCACCGCCCCGCGCTCCCGAGCCCTCGGCGGCAAGAGTGGGATGACAAGGGCAAAGCCCTTGGTGTTGAACCAAACCCGCTGCACCAGCGGCGCTAACTGAAAACCTCGGCAAGTCGAGAACCCCACCTGGGCAAAAACGCGAAGTTTGCCCGTGTGGACCCGCTCGGCCTGCTGAAAGGCAAACCCGCGCAATAAGGCGCAACCAAGCGAGGAAACACAACATGGCACGCACCACTATGGAACTGGCATTCATCAGCGCTGAGCGCGTGAAGTTCGACAACGTTGACCTGATCAAACTCTATTTCGGCGATGAACCGGACGGCGAAAAGGACCTGGGCGTTTCCCTGCTCTCGATGCAGGTATCCGAAGACGTCCGCGAAGAAGTATGGGGCGCCTGCAAAGGCCTCGACGTGCTCGAAACCGTCCGCGTAACCGTGGAAATCGAACGCGGCTCCAAGAACGCCGGCAAGTTCATCGTCCTGCACGTCGAGTCGGCCAAGCCGGCTCAGGCCACCAAGCCTGCCGCCCCGCAAGGCGCCCAACAACAGCCCAAGCCGACCGGCACCCAGCCGGACCCGGCCAAGGCCTGACGGGAGGGCGCCGCCGTGCTGATCGTTGATCGCGTGCTGTGCGACTGCTGCGGGCAGCCCATGGGCCAGCTCTACCAGCAGCCGGCACCGCAAGCCGACCTGCTGCCCGATCTGCGCACGGCGCCCCACCAAACCATCTGCCCCGACTGCCAGGACATGGCAGAGGTCGTCCGCGACCCCAGCCTGGCCGAGTAAGGGGGCTGTATGTCGGTCGTTGCCGTTCAAGTGTGCATGCAGTGGACCACCAACGCAGATGCGTCGGTGTCCTGCTCGCAGTACGGATGGCAACAGGCCTACCTGATCCCTCCCGAGGCCGCTGGCTATGTAGACATCTTGGTCTCAGGGGGATTTTCGCCAGAGGCGTTCGGCATTGGTTTTGGCGGAACGCTCATGGCGTTTGCAATCGGCCTTTCCGGTGGATTGGTCGCATCCGTTCTACGACGCATGAGGTAACAACCATGAAACAACTGAAAACCCAGCTGCAAAACGGCGCCACCGCTTTTGGTCGTGCTCGTCGCTTCGCCCGCAACGCCTGCATTGGCGCTGTCGTCTCCGTCGCCACCGTCCCGGCCTTCGCCGCTGTGGTCGATACCGCAGCCATCCAGGCGCAGATCCAGGAAGGCCAAGGCGATGCCAGCACCATCGCCGGCTACATCGCTCTGGCACTGGCCGTTCTGGCCTGCGTCGGCGTGGTGTTCTCCATGCTGCGCAAAGCCTAAGGGCCTGCGCCAATGCTCTGGTCAGTGATGCTCGGCGCATTCATCGCCGGTGCCTTCATCACCGGCTTTCGAATCGGCGAGTTCTTCTGACCAGCAGAGCCGTTGCAACAGACCCCGCTTCGGCGGGGTTTTCTTCGAATGGGTTGGATATGTCTGAGCGCGAACGCAATAGCCTAATCATTGCACTGCTGGTGTTTTTGATCGGTGCTTTATCCACCTCACACGTCAAGGCAGACCCTTTTTACTGGTCAAATGCTGATGGGGCAGTGTCCGGCCCCGCTCCCGAAGATGTTTGCAAGCGAACACTTGATCATGAGCGCGGAAGTCACTGGCCAAGCCAAGGCGTTATGCTGTTTTCTTTGGCCGCCGATGGCCTTACCGCAAGCTGTCGGTTCAGCTCCAACGCCGGGTCTGTAAACAGCCATCCGATCTATCTACGAGGCACCGGATGCGAGGGCAGTACTTTTAACCCGCAAACAGGTCGATGCGAGAAGCCTGGTGGTGAAAAGTGCGGCGAAGAGGTCATCGGCGGCGCGACCATTCCCAAGATCACCAACGCACAGAGCGAGTGTGTTGCTTTTTACGACGCCGACAAGCCGTCTCAGTGCGCTCACTTTGCCGAGTCAACACGCTTCACCAGCATCTACGTCTCCGTAGATAGCCAAGGTAATCCGATCCAGCCTCCTACCGTCACTGAACAAGGCTGCGTCGCCAACGTCCTCGACTATAGCCATTGCAAAGCCCCGGCACCCAAAAGCATTGGCGGCGTCAGCCTTGGACCTGCTCCGGTGAAATGTCGTGTCGCACTCAACTTTACCGGCGCAGTTGCAAACGGTGATGCCCCGCAATGGACCGCGCCGCCCGCTGAGCCCGGTGATATTTGCGAGCCTGGTGCCGACTGCGTTCCCTCAGATGAACCGTTGATCAACGAAAAGGAACCCTGCGTTTACGTGCCGGACGGCGAAGGCCGCATGGTTTGTTCTTCCTCCGAATACACCGGAAAGCCCGGCGATTACACCAACTGCGGGACCGTGAATAACGGCCCGTTCAAGTGCTACGGCAAAAATCCCAGCTCCACGGGGACGATGACCGACACCAAGGTAGAAACCAAGCAGAACGCCGACGGCTCCACCACGACCACCAAGACCGACAAGCAAACCAAAGTCGTCTGTTCCGGTGTGGGCTCCTGCACGACGCAAGTGACCACCAACGTCAGCAACACCACCAAAGACGCCAACGGTAACGTCACCTCGGAAAGCTCCAAATGCACTGGTCCCAACTGCAAGGGCACGGGGGGCATCAAGGAAGGTGACGGTAAGGGTGATGGCCAGGACGAGGAAGAAGAGCAAGAAGGCCCGCCCGGCCCCTCGCGCAACCTCCAGCAGGGTGAACAGGGCAGCTTTGCCGAAGGGCTCAGCGAATGGGATGAACGCATTGCTGAGGCACGCGCCGAACTCGACCAAAAGCTCGATGAATACGGCGCCCTGTTCAAAGGCGTGTTCGATCTGAACTTGGGCGCTGGTGGCGGCTCGCTCCCCTGCGAAACCTTCTCCATCAGCACGGGCGGCGTGTCCCTGCGCATCTGCCCGGCCGACTACTCCGAACAGCTCTCCTACCTGCGCTATGTCCTGCTCCTGGCGGCCGCTGCCCTGGCCGCCGTCATTGTCCTCAGAGGGTAACCACCATGTTCGAATGGCTCGCTGGTTTTCTCGATCAAGTCATCGCCTTCTTCCAGTTCGTTTGGGACTTCCTCAGCTCCGGCATCTACGACTTCGTCAAAGACGGCCTCGTCCTGCTCACCAAAGCCGCGATCTATTCCTGGGTGCAAGTGCAACTGCTCGCCCTGGAAGTCGCCTATGAAGCGGCCCAAGGGGTCATGGATGACATCGGTCTTGCCGAAGCCGTGCGTGAGCGCTGGGGTGCACTGCCTGCCGAAGTGGTCAACGCGCTTAACTTCTTCGGCATCCCCCAGGCGCTGAACATCCTCTTCTCGGCGCTCTCCACCCGCTTCGCCCTCAAGTTCGTACCGTTCATAGGGCGCTAACCATGTCGATCAAAATCCACCACGGCCCCAACGGCTCCTACAAGACCAGCGGCGCCATTCAAGACGACGCCGTACCGGCCCTCAAAGAGGGTCGGTTGATCATCACCAACGTGCGTGGTTTCACCCTGGAGCGGGTGCTGCAGGTCATGCCCGATCTGCCGGAGTCGGTCGACATCATCAACCTCGACCTGGAACAGCAAGCCGACATGGAGCGCATGCGCACCTGGTTCCAGTGGGCACCCCGCGGCGCCTTCATCATCTTCGATGAAACCCAGCTCGTCTTCCCCAAAGCCTGGCGCGAACGCGACCTCGAGCGCTTCGACTTCCCTGGCGGCTCCGAAGCCGCCCAGGCCGCTGACCGGCCCATGAACTGGCTCGACGGCTGGACCCGCCACCGCCACTGGAACTGGGATGTGGTGCTCACCACCCCGAACATCAGCTACATCCGCGACGACATCCGCATGACCTGCGAGATGGCCTACAAGCATTCCAACCTTGCCGTCATCGGCATCAAAGGTCGCTACAAGGAGGCCCAGCATGACGCCCAGCTCAACCGGCCACCCGCCGAAGGCACCATCATTGAATACAAGCGAATCAAGCAGGAGACCTTCCGGCTCTACCAATCCACCGCCACCGGAAAAACCCAGGACACCAAAGCCGGAAAGAGCCTGCTCAAGTCGCCGAAGCTACTTTTTCTACTGGCATTTATTGCCTGCCTGTTTGTCGCTCTACTATCTCTCGGCACACCTAAGTTCGGCGCTCCTAGCAGCGCTCAAGCCCCTGCGCTCGATGCTGCTCCAGCTGCTTCGCCCGGTGTGGCGAGTCCTGCGCTTCCTGCTGATACGCGTCTTGATGCTGCTGGTGATCTTCTGGTTAACCAGCCGCCTGATGTACTGGCTGGTGAGCTGAACCACCCCTTTGCCCCGCGAACCTTTGCGGTTCGTGCACTGATGATCGCCCAGGCCGAAGGCAAGAACAGAGAGCTAGGCCTGTTCGACGTGATCGACAGCGACGGCCAGGTGCTCGGTCAATCCCTGGCCGACCTTCGCCAGCTTGGCTACCTCGTACGCATCCTCAGCCCCTGCATGGCCCATATCAGCCACCCCATGGGCTACTCCGGGCACGTCATGTGCCGTGGCCGACCACCACAGCGAGACAGCAGTGGCAACCGACAGGTAGCCAGTGGCATGTCCGCAGCTTCGCCCGTCCGCTCGGATGGCCTCAGCCGCTCACCGTCTACCTACACCCAAACGCGGGTGACCGTTGTGCCGGATAGTGAATATGCCTCCAGGCCGTGGCGGTGAGCGCGCCGCGAGCGAGCGGTTCAGTTCAGAGGGAGCGAGCGGCGCGCACGCCGCTGACGCCCCTGTAGCACGTCAGATAAACCAATTTTAGTAACCACGTTACACCAGAGAGATACAGAGAATGAGCGCACCAAAGGACTACTACCGCATCGATATCGAAACGGGGAAACAGACCCCGAAAAGTCGTCTGTTCTGTGATCCTCGTGCGGGTGGTTTCGTTGATCTGTCCAACGTCCGAATCCTGGCCTGTAGCGTCGATACCGTCCGCCAGTTGTATCGCGGCCTGATCCGCCCGGAAATCATGAGCCTGTTCGACAAGCCCGGCACCATCGTTGATTTCGCTGGCCAGCGCTGGCACTCCGGTCGCGTCAGCAAGGATTCTGGCTACCAGTACAAGCTGCAAAACGCTGACCTGGGGATCATCCTGCTGGTGAAGAACTTCAACGCCAAAATCGAGAACATCGGCCCACACCTGAAAATCGAGGTATCTCCGCATGCTATCGACGCTTTCTCGCCCGAGCGCCTGCAAGAGCGCCTGGACTACTACGCCAGCCACGTACTGACCAACGTCGAACGCAACCAATGCGCCGTTCATCTCGCGCTAGACCTGCAAGGATGGCAACCGCCCGCTGATCTGGTCGCCCGCATGCACTGCCGCGCACGCGCTGCCCGCGATATCTCTGGCATCAAGGAAATTCAGTGGACGCTGGAGTCTGCCACCTACGGCAAAGGCCAGTCCTACCTGTTCGGCTCCGCTGGTGGTGTCCAGCTCGGTATCTACAACAAGACCGAACAGGCCCGCTCCATCGACAAGCTCGACTACTGGGAGAACGTCTGGAAGCGTCGCGACAGCTTCGATGAAACCGACCCGGACAACTACAACCCTGATCAAGATGTGTGGCGCGTAGAGCTGCGTTATCACCACTCAGTCATCCAGCAATTCGCCTCCGGCTCGTTCGATCTGCACAGCGGCCAGACCATCGAAACCAACAGCTACGCTGCCTTCGCTCCGCACCTAGACGGCCTGTGGCGCTATGGCCTACGCCAATTCAAGCTGCTGGCTCGCCCTGGCTACTTCGAACCCATTTGGACACTGATCCGTGATGACGTGCGCGTGGATCTGCCGGTGGATTCCCTGGTGGATGAAACCGAGTACAAGCGCCAATACAAGACGTCTCGGGGCTTCTCGGGGAAGAACGTCGAGCTATTCCTGGGAAACTTCGTCAGCCTGCTGGCACGGGAGCGAGTGGGCGCTAGGCGAGCATTTCACCGGCTCAAGGATTGGGAGTGCTGGCCAGTGATCCGCGACCACTATGCCGCCAAGGGCATGGATGAAGACGGCCTGTATAAGCACATCAAGGGCATCCTAGAAGAACGGCATGTGCGCTGGGGGCGTGCTGTATGACGGCCAGGAAAGACGGCAATACCTGGACCGCTGACTTCTACGAAAACGGTCGCTCGGGTCGCCGCATTCGCAAGAAGGGCTTCAAGACCAAAGCCGCAGCCCAGCGCTATGAATCGGAGTTCTTCGCCAGCCTGACCAGAACCGGCCGACCGCTCGATGATCGCCTGTCGGATCTGGTGACGCTCTGGCATGACCTGCACGGCTGCTCGCTAAAGGACGCCAAGTATCGTTTGGCGCGGACATTGGCGACCGTCGAACGCCTGGGCGATCCAATGGCCTCCAACTTCGATGCCCTCGCCTGGGCACGCTATCGCCAGTCTCGCCTCAAGGATGTAAGCCCGCATACCGTCAATCACGAACAGCGTTACCTGTCGGCGGTCTTCTCCGAACTGATCCGCCTGGGTGCCTGGGTCGGCAACAACCCGTTGGCCAAGGTTCGTCAGATCAAGACCGACCAAACCGAGCTGACGTTTCTGACCCTGCAACAAGTCGAACAACTGCTGGAAGAGTGCAAGCGCTCGACCAACAACCACACCTATCCAGTTGCGCTGATCTGCTTGGCCACGGGGGCACGATGGGATGAAGCCGAGTCGCTGCAACGCGGTGCCATCTTCGGCGGCAAGGCCCACTTTCACAGAACGAAAAACCGCCAGTCCCGGTCGGTGCCCATCCCCAAAGAGGTCGAAGAGATTGCCTTAAAGGTGGGGATGCCTGGGAATGGCAGACTGTTCATGCCTTGCCGGTCGGCATTTCGATCTGCCTACCTGCGTTGCGGCTTCCATACACCGGGCCAGATGACCCATATCCTGCGACACACCTTCGCCAGCCATTACATGATGGGTGGTGGCGACATCCTGGGCTTGCAACGCATTCTCGGGCACTCGTCCATCACAATGACCATGCGTTATGCCCACCTGTCACCGGATCATCTGGAATCGGCGCTTAGATTCTCACCTTTGGCTCAAAGCGGAATTTTTGCGCCTAGCCGGTAGAAATGTTCCCAGCGACCTGAGCAGGGATTCTTCTGGCGCTCTACAGAGAAGAGGCCGGTTTTGGCTGCCAGGTCCTGCCAGCTTTTGCAGCCGTAGTGCGTGTAAGCGTCTTCTGAGCCGCCCTTGTGGACTATGTACTCAACGCCCTTTTGCAAAGAAACCTTTCCGCTCTCGTCTGCATAGAGCTTTCCGGCTTCGATAAGTGACTGGACCTCCTCGATCATCAACCAATCCTGCCCTGGAGGAAGTGGCTGGCCCACTAGCAAATTGAAAAAGATCTCTGATTGAACAAGATCCTTCACTTTGTCGCGGATTTCGCGCTGACTTTGCCGAACCACTTTCAGCGAATGAAAAACGGAGATAGCACGACCATTTAACTCGTTCAGTCGAACTAGGGCAGCCTCACAGCAGCCATCGCAACCCAAGTCGTACTGTGTCAGGAAGCTATGCACGAGGTGGTTTCGATCCTCGATCAGGTTGCAAAGATCCGCTTGGTGCCTGTCCCTGTCCCCAGGATGCATAACTACGCTGTGTGAGGCACTGAAAATGACTTGGTTGCTTTCCTCCTCCCTGGGTTCGGATATAGGAGGGGCGGTCACCAGAAACGACTCAAAAAGTTTTGAATTCAGCCCCCCTAGTGTCGACTTGCTAATTTCCGCTGCTCTCTTGGGGCCGCTAACAGGGTGGTTAGTGACCTGTGCTGCTAGGAGAAGGTTCTTGATCTGAAGCTCAACGGACTGCATGTTCGCTACGCATCGGCCAAATTCATATAGGACCTGATCGCGTAACGGGAGCTGATCTTTGTATTTCGACATGGGGAAGGGTATGTGGCCGCCTTGCTGGAAGCTTACCCTAGAGGAAGGAAACCCGCGTGGACATGGTGTAGTCACTCTGTAGTCACTACCCCAGAAACGACGAAGGGCTAGCCGAAGCTAACCCTTTGAAAAATATGGTGGCTACACCGGGACTTGAACCTGGGACATCAGCATTATGAATGCTGCGCTCTAACCGACTGAGCTATGTAGCCAACGTGGCGCGCATTTTCCGCGTCTCGCCTACCGCTGTCAACCCCAGATCATCGATAAATTTACGTTTTATCAAGCGGTTAGGCTTCGGTGGTGGTAACGCCCGCTACAGCTCGCTTCTGAGCCTGCGGCACAGCTTTGAACCGCTCGAACGGCGCTTGCGGGGCGATCGGGCGATGCCGGAAAATTCGTCGGCAATCGGCTGCAGCGCCGCCGCGCTGGCCCATGAACCAGGAGAACACCTTGAGAGCGAGAGACGACTTCGACGATCTGCGTGCGGAACGCGATGTGCCCACTCATTATCGGCACGAGCCCAACCGCTTCGCCGGGCTGTGGAAGCAGATCGCGATTGGGATCGTGGTCGGCTACAGCGTGCTGGGCATCATCAGCGCGGTTGTCTGGATGCTTGTGGCCCAGGTCGCACTGAGCAGCCTGTCGATCACCCTACCCTAACGTCCGCACCACTGCCCCTCACAGGGCACACCGTCGTTGTCACCGTCCATTCTGGTGCCAGGGCAGTTGCTCAGAAAGAAAATGGCTTCGGCACAGGAGGTCATCTGCGAGCAATGAGTGCGGCCATCGCAGCGGTATGGGTTGCCGGCGACCTGGGCAGCTGGTTGGCTGATGGAAGACGACGGGCGCAGGCTGTCGAGCGAGAAAGCCGAGCCTGGCTGGGTGACCACCGGGTTGCCCATTACCGAGCCGTCGTTGGCGATGTTGCTGATCACCGGGCTGCCGGGTTTGCTCAGGTAGAACTGCCAGAAGGCTGCACCGAGCAGCAGCATGACGAGCAGCTTTTTCATCGCGCGATCCTTGCTTGGCCTGTAATGGCTGACAGTATCGTCGTGCTCGGAATCCTTGGCGAGACTTGAGCACTGGCGCTCTTGCCATCCCCTGCCGGCCTCTGCATCCTGCGCCATTGTTTTCGCTCAGAGCCCGTCATGACGCCTATCCAGAATCTCGGCCTGGCACTATTCGTGCTGCTGTCCATCGGTATCGCCATCGGTCACAAGACCGAATGTGCAGATGGCCGAGTGGTGGAAACCTACCTGGCCAAGGGGCTGGCTTCGCAATTGCTCGGCCATGACCTGTGCCAACAACCCTGAATCCAAAGCTCATTAAGGAAGATGTGATGAAGAAATTCGCCTCGCTCGTCAGCTTCACCCTGCTGGGTGCCTGCGCCAATCTGGGTTCGCAGCCGCCGGTGCCGGTCACTTCGCCTGTGGTGCAGGCGTTTCGCGACATCTGTCTGCAGACGGCGCCAAGCTTCGCCGAGGCGCACAGCGTGGCGCGCCAGCACGGCGTCAGCGAAGTCACCGACATGGGCTTTGCCACCATCGGCTTCAATGCCGACAAGAGCCTGGGCATCCAGGTCAAGGCCGGTCATGAGTGTGTGGTCACCAGCGAGGTGCAGGAGGATGCGACCCTGACCCGCCAGTTGCTGACTGCCGCGGCGGTGAGCGCAGGCACCACGGTGCCGAGTCGGGTGCCAGTGAAAATGATGATTGCCGGGCAGCAGTTCATCCTGATGCACGACCGCAAGGGCGGCGAAGCCTTTGTGATGCTCAAGCCGGAGTAGCCGGCTCATCACTTGCGCCCCATGCGCCGGTGACCTTCCTTCGAGTGCCTGGGCCAAGGCTGGTGCGCGGTGACGGCGCGCCAATCCGGGTTGGCCGAGTACAGCCCCCAAGGGTCGGAAACCCAGGGCGGCGCGGTTTCGCCGATACTGTCATCGACGTAGATGTCGCGAGTGGGGTGGTAGATGCTGCTGTTATAGGCACCGTAGCGGGTGTAGACGACCGTACGTCCAACCCACTTCTCTTGCACGATGCATGGCACATCGTGCCGACCGACCACGCCAACCAACGCGCGGTCGATTTCCGTTACCACCATGAATGCCTGCACGATGCTGTCCGGGTACACCGCGAGCATCTTGCCGCGCTGCAGGCCATGCAGCGCCTCCACCTCCTCGCTGGTGGCGAGGAATTTGTGGCCGACCATGCCGTTCTGCAAAACCGGCAGAACGCGATCCAGAATGGCCTGGCCAAACCGCGCATTGCCACTGACGTGAAGCTTCCAGCCTTCGTCGGCGATATCCAGCCGATCCGTGAACCACATCCATCCGGACAGGCTTGAGTAGTTTCCGGTATAGGTGAAAGCAGGCATGACGAGCCCTCCTGATTGGCCATGAACGACAGCACTGAAGTTCGAAGGCTAGTCAAGGAGCGGCAGCCCGGCCAGAAGCGCCGCCGAAGGGCGCTTGGAAGTCAGGCCTTACTCGGCCGGGTCGCCAGCAGCAGGCCGCCGAAGATCATCGCGGCGCCAAGCCAGTGATAGAGCTGCAGGCTCTCGTTCAGCAGCACCCAGCCCAGCAGC
Source organism: Pseudomonas sp. GD04158 (assembly GCF_029834875.1). Classification (NCBI taxonomy): domain Bacteria; kingdom Pseudomonadati; phylum Pseudomonadota; class Gammaproteobacteria; order Pseudomonadales; family Pseudomonadaceae; genus Pseudomonas; species Pseudomonas sp. GD04158. The sequence goes on from NZ_JAODYT010000001.1 coordinate 62,274, forward strand.
GCGGTGAACACCGGCATCAGGTAGTTGGTCAGCGCGGCCTTGGCGGCGCCGACCACGCGGATGCCGTGGTTCCAGGCCAGGTAGGCCAGCAGCGAGGCGAACACGGCGGTGTAGGCGATGGCCGAGAGGTTGGCGACGTTCAGCGCCAGCTGCACGCCCTGCGCCAGTTCGTACAGGTAGAACGGCAGAATCAGCGGTACCCCAAGCAGGATGAACACGCCCAGCAGGGCCAGCGGCGGAATAGGCTGCAGGTAGGCGGCCCAGCGCCGCAGCAGCAGCGAATACAACGCCCAGTCCACCACGGCGAGCAACATGATCAGGTCACCCTGATTGAACGACAGGCTGGCCAGACGGCTCCACTGTCCCTGACTGATCAGCACCGCCAGGCCCACCACCGCCACCAGCATGCCCCACCAGGCGCGGCGTGCCGGCCATTCGTTGAGCAATAGCCCGGCGCCGATGAAGGTCACCAGCGGCAGGCAGGTGTTGACCAGCGAGATATTGATCGCCGCGGTGGTTTGCGCGGCGCTGTAGAGCAGCGAATTGTAGCCCGCGATGCCCAGGCCACCGAGCACCAGCAAGCGCCAGCCGGCCTTGGCCACGGCCGCACGATGGCGCCACAGCGGCACGGCCACGAATGGCAGCAGCAGCGCTAACGCCAGGCACCAGCGCCAGAACGACAAGGTGAACGGCGCGATCTCACCGGCGAAGGCACGCGCCACCAGGGCATTGCCGGACCAGCAGAGATTGGCCAGCAACAAGCCGAAGAAAGCCAGCGAGCGGGAATGGTTGAGTGCGTTCATAAAGCAAGCGCCACCCCTACAGGGCGGCGTTTATCTGAAAGGGGTTTGGCCGGTTGTGCGCGGTCACCGAGCGGGGAATGCTGAGCGATCATTGCGTAGCTTCCGAATAGACGGCTTTGCACCATACGGAGGCATTGGAAGCTTGGCAAGGTCGCAGGAGGCATGCGCAGGACGCGCCGGACGCACTAGCCTGGGACCCATGTCAGTTTTCCAGCGTGGCCGACCGCCCATTGAAGCGCATGCGCATTGACGCCAGGCCTCGTAGCGTCCAATCAACCAAGGGCGCCATACACGCGCAAAGGAGAGCCTCACGGCTAGAGGCTGCTACAGCGCACCTTACGCAAACACCTCCAGCCGGCGAACCAGCGAGATACCCTCAGGGCTGAGCTCGGCGCCGTAGGCCAGCACTTCCACACCCGCCGCTCTGGCTTCGCGCAGACCGGCGGCGTAGGCCGGATCGATGTCCTCCGCAGCCCGCACGGCGACGATGCCGGACAGATTCACGCAGTACAGCAGCACGGTACGTACACCTAGGCGCGACAGGGCGGCCAGCTCACGCAGGTGCCGGGCGCCACGCAGCGTCACCGCATCGGGAAAGGCCGCCACGTCGCTGCCATCGAAGCCCAGCGTCACGCTCTTGACCTCGACAAAGACCGGCCCGCTCGGATAATCCAGGCGAAAATCGGCGCGGCTGTTCTCCACACCATAGGGCACCTCGCGCTTGAGCGCGGTGAAGCCGGCCAGCTCGGTGATCAGCCCGGCACGCAGCGCTTCCTCCACCAGGGCATTGGCTCGCGCGGTGTTGATGCAGGCCAGGCGCCCTTGCGGCGTTTCGCTGATTTCCCAACTGCCCGCCAGCTTGCGCTTGGGATCGTTGCTGCGGCCGAACCACACCCGACAACCCTCGCTCATGCAGTTGAGCATCGAACCGGTGTTGGCGCAGTGAATGGTCATCGGCTCGCCGCTGGCGGTCTCGATATCGGCGAGAAAGCGCTTGTAGCGGCGTAGCAGGCGGCCTTCTTCCAACGGCGGATCAAAGCGCATCGGGGTTCCAGCTCTTCAAGCCGCGGGCGATGCGTTCGACCGCCTGCTGCAGGCGGTCGATGTTCTGCGTGTAGGCAAAGCGCACATGATGCCCGGCCTGGTAGCGACCGAAATCCAGGCCCGGGGTAAACGCCACGTGCTCGGTTTCGATGAAGTGGCGGCAGAAGGCGAAGGCATCGCCACCGAAGGCGCTGATATCGGCATATAGATAGAAGGCGCCCTCGGGCGTGGCGGCGATGCCGAAGCCCAGCTCGCGCAGGGCCGGTAGCAGATAGTCGCGGCGGCGCTGAAACTCGTGGCGACGCTCTTCGAGGATGGCCAGGGTCGCGGGCTCGAAGCAGGCCAGCGCGGCATGCTGAGCCATGCTCGGCGCGCTGATGTAGAGGTTCTGCGCCAGCTTCTCCAGCTCAGGCACGGCGTTCTCCGGCGCCACCAGCCAACCCAGGCGCCAGCCCGTCATGCCGAAATATTTGGAGAAACTGTTGAGCACGAAGGCCTCGTCATCTACCTCCAGCACGCTGGCGGCGTCGCAACCGTAGGTCAGGCCGTGGTAGATCTCGTCCACCACCAGATGGCCACCGCGCTGCTTGATGCAGCCGGCCAGGGCGGCCAGTTCATCCTTGTGCAGCAGGGTGCCGGTGGGGTTGGCCGGCGAGGCGACCAGCGCCCCGACGCTGCTCGAATCCCAGTACCGCTCGACCAGTTGCGGGGTCAGCTGATAACGCACGTCGGGGCCGACCGGCACCAGCTGTGCGGCGCCTTCCACCAGGCGCAGGAAGTGACGGTTGCAGGGATAACCGGGGTCGGCGAGCAACCAGTGCTTGCCCGGATCGACCAGCAGGCTGGCCGCCAGCAGCAGCGCACCGGAACCGCCCGGGGTGACCAGAATGCGCTGGGGGTCTACGCTCAAGCGGTAACGCTCGGCGTAGAAGCCGGCGATGGCCTCGCGCAGCTGCGGCAGGCCACGCGCGGCGGTATAGCGGGTATGCCCGGCAGCCAGGGCCGCCTGGCCGGCGCGGATGATCGGCTCTGCCGTGGTGAAGTCCGGCTCGCCGATTTCCAGGTGGATGACGTCGTGACCGGCGGCCTGCAGCTCGTTGGCGCGGGCCAGCAGGGCCATCACATGAAAGGGTTCGATGGCGCGACTGCGCGCACTGTAGAGCTGAGCCATGGGCCTGCCTTCACGGTTGCAAGGCGCGGATTCTAGCAGGGCAGGCGCGCGCCTCGGCAGGGGTCGTGCAGGCCGTTTCGCTTGCGGCCCGTGCTCATGCAGCTTTCGTTCACACCCTGGGCGAAGCAGAGACAACCGGGAGTAGCGCGCCCCGATTCGATCTGGTAAGTTCGCCCGCTTGCAGCCGCAGGGCCGGACAACCGCCTGGCAATGGAATAACCTGCGCGATGGATTCGAAAGAGTGAGAGGCGTCATCCATGCCCACAAAAGAAAAAGCCAAAAGCACCAGCCAGCTGATTCGTGGTTTCGAGCCTTATCAAGAGAAGAAAGGCGAGGAATACATGAGCGAGCCGATGCGCGCTCACTTCACCAGCATCCTCAACAAGTGGAAGCTGGAGCTGATGCAGGAAGTCGACCGTACCGTGCACCACATGCAGGACGAAGCGGCCAACTTCCCCGATCCGGCCGACCGCGCCAGCCAGGAAGAAGAGTTCAGCCTGGAGCTGCGTGCCCGTGATCGCGAGCGCAAGCTGATCAAGAAGATCGACGAGACCCTGCAGCTGATCGAAGACAACGAGTACGGCTGGTGCGACTCCTGCGGCGTCGAGATCGGCATTCGCCGCCTCGAAGCCCGCCCGACCGCGACCCTGTGCATCGACTGCAAGACGCTGGCGGAAATCAAGGAAAAGCAGATCGGTTCCTGATCTGACGACGGGGCGCTTAGGCGCCCCGCTCTGTTTCTGGCCTTCGCTTCATGAACACAGCCTATATCGGGCGCTTCGCCCCCACGCCCAGCGGCTATCTGCACTTCGGCTCGCTGGTCGCCGCCCTCGCCTCCTACCTCGATGCCCGCGCCGTTGGCGGCCGCTGGCTGCTGCGCATGGAGGATCTCGACCCACCCCGGGAGGTACCCGGCGCCCAGGATGCGATCCTGCGCACCCTGGAGTGCTACGGTTTCGAGTGGGATGGCGAGTTGGTGCGCCAGAGTGAGCGGCACGCCGAATACGCCGCCGTGATCGCCCGCCTGCTCAGTCAGGGCCTGGCCTATGCCTGCATCTGCTCACGCAAGCAGCTGGAAGGCTACGCCGGTATCTACCCGGGGTTCTGCCGCGATGCCGGCCACCCCGACCAGGACGCGGCGATCCGCCTGCGCGTGCCCGAGCTGGCCTATCACTTCGTCGACCGCGTGCAGGGCGAATTTCGCCAGCACCTGGGGCGCGAGGTGGGCGACTTCGTCATTCGCCGGCGCGACGGCCTGTTCGCCTATCAGCTGGCGGTAGTGCTGGACGATGCCTGGCAGGGTGTCACCGATGTGGTGCGCGGTGCCGACCTGCTCGACTCCACGCCGCGCCAGCTGTATCTGCAGGAGCTGCTCGGGCTGCCACAACCGCGCTACCTGCACGTGCCGCTGATCATCCAGCCCGATGGCCACAAGCTGGGCAAGAGCTACCGCTCGCCACCGCTGCCCGCCGACCAGGCCGGACCTCTGCTGCTGCGCGCCCTGCGTGCCCTGGGCCAGCAACCGCCCACCGAACTGCAAGGCGCCGCTCCGGCCGAGCTGCTGAGCTGGGGCCGCGCCAACTGGGACGCCACGCGCATTCCGCGCAGCCGCACCCTGGCAGAAGCGCAATTGAGGTAGGGTGCGCCGCGCGCACCAGTGCCTTGAGAAAACCTCGCACGGCCTCGGTGCGCACGGCGCACCCTACCCCGGCTTCAAGTTTGTGGCTTGAAACGCGCGGCATCCTTTACCATCGCGGCATCGTTCGACGAGATGCCACATGTATATCTACCGACTGGTTCTGATCCTGGTGGTGGGGATCTACCTGTTCTCCCCAGCCATCATGGACTGGTGGATCGACCCCAACGGCGCGTGGTATCGGCCCTATCTGCTGTGGCTGATCCTGATCGTCGTCACCTTCATTCTTCAGAGCCAACGCGATGCTGACGAGCTTTAGCCTGAGCGAACTGATCCTGATCAGCGCCGGCTATCTGCTGGTGCTGTTCGGCGTTGCCTGGGTCAGCGAACACGGTCTGATCCCGCGTTGGATCATCCGCCATCCGCTGACCTACACCCTGTCACTGGGCGTCTACGCCAGCGCCTGGGCCTTCTACGGCACGGTGGGCCTGGCCTATCAGTACGGCTACGGCTTTCTTGCCAGCTACCTCGGGGTGTCCGGTGCCTTCCTGCTGGCACCGGTGCTGCTTTATCCGATCCTGCGCATCACCCGCACCTACCAGTTGTCGTCGCTGGCCGACCTGTTCGCCTTCCGCTTTCGCAGCACCTGGGCGGGTGTGCTGACCACTCTGTTCATGCTGATCGGCGTACTGCCGCTGCTGGCCCTGCAGATTCAGGCGGTGGCCGACTCCATCGGCATCCTCAGCCGCGAGCCGCTGCAGGAGAAGGTGGCGCTGAGCTACTGCGGGCTGATCATCCTCTTCACCATTCTCTTCGGCGCACGCCATATCGCCACGCGCGAGAAACACGAGGGTCTGGTGTTCGCCATCGCCTTCGAATCGCTGGTCAAGCTGGTCGCCCTCGGCGTCATCGGCTGGTATGCGCTGTACCAGGTGTTCGGCGGCCCACGTGAACTGGAACTGTGGCTGGTGCAGAACCAGGCGGCGCTGGCCACGCTGCACACGCCGCTGCAGGAAGGTCCGTGGCGCACCCTGCTGCTGGTGTTCTTCGCCTCGGCCATCGTCATGCCGCACATGTATCACATGACCTTCACCGAGAACCTCAATCCACGCGCCATGGTCAGCGCCAGCTGGGGCCTGCCGCTGTTCCTGCTGCTGATGAGCCTGGCCGTGCCGCTGATCCTCTGGGCCGGCCTCAAGCTCGGCGCCACCACCAACCCGGAATACTTCACCCTGGGCCTGGGCATCGCGGTGAACAGCGAGGCGCTGGCGCTGCTCGCCTATGTCGGCGGCCTGTCGGCTTCCAGCGGCCTGATCATCGTCAGCACCCTGGCACTGTCCGGCATGGCGCTGAACCACCTGGTGCTGCCGCTGTACCAGCCACCGGCCGAAGGCAACATCTACCGCTGGCTGAAGTGGACCCGCCGCGCGCTGATCGCCTTCATCATCATGGCCGGTTACGGCTTCTACCTGCTGCTCGGTGCCCAGCAGGACCTGGCCAACCTGGGCATCGTCGCCTTCGTCGCCACCCTGCAGTTCCTGCCTGGCGTGCTCTCGGTGCTGTACTGGCAGACGGCCAATCGCCGCGGTTTCCTCGCCGGGCTGCTGGCCGGAATCAGCGTCTGGGCGCTGACCATGCTGCTGCCGCTGCTGGGCAATCTGGAAGGCTTCTACCTGCCGCTGTTCAACGTGGTCTACGTGCTCGACGACGCCAGCTGGCACCTGGCGGCGATCGCCTCGCTGGCCGCCAACGTGCTGGTGTTCACCCTGGTTTCGCTGTTCACCGAAGCCAGCCCCGAGGAAAAGAGCGCCGCCGAAGCCTGCGCGGTGGACAACGTGCGCCGCCCGCAGCGCCGCGAACTGGTGGCGGTATCGCCACAGGACTTCGCCGCCCAGCTGGCCAAACCGCTGGGCGCCAAGACCGCCCAGCGCGAGGTGGAGCAGGCCCTGCGCGACCTGCACCTGCCCTTCGACGAGGGCCGCCCCTACGCGCTGCGTCGCCTGCGCGACCGCATCGAAGCCAACCTCTCCGGCCTGATGGGACCGAGCGTGGCGCAGGACATCGTCGAGACCTTCCTGCCCTACAAATCCGGCAGCGAGGGCTACGTCACCGAGGACATCCACTTCATCGAAAGCCGCCTGGAGGATTACCAGTCGCGCCTCACCGGCCTGGCCGCCGAACTCGACGCGCTGCGCCGCTACCACCGCCAGACCCTGCAGGAACTGCCGATGGGCGTGTGCTCGCTGGCCAAGGATCAGGAGATCCTGATGTGGAACCGGGCCATGGAAGAGCTCACCGAGATTCCCGCGCAGCGCATCGTCGGCTCGCGCCTGTCGGCCCTGGCCGAACCCTGGCAGAGCCTACTGCAGGATTTCATCGAGCGTCCTGATCAACACCTGCACAAACAGCACCTGGCCGTCGATGGCCAGATCCGCTGGCTCAACCTGCACAAGGCCGCCATCGACGAGCCGCTGGCCCCCGGCAATAGCGGCCTGGTGCTGCTGGTCGAGGACCAGACCGAAACCCAGATGCTCGAAGACAAGCTGGTGCACTCCGAGCGCCTGGCCAGCATCGGCCGCCTGGCTGCCGGCGTGGCCCACGAGATCGGCAATCCCATCACCGGCATCGCCTGCCTGGCGCAGAACCTGCGTGAAGAGCGCGAGACCGACGCCGAGCTGGCCGAAATCAGCGGGCAGATACTGGAACAGACCAAGCGCGTCTCGCGCATCGTCCAGTCGCTGATGAGCTTCGCCCACTCCGGGGGCCACCAGCATAGCGACGAGCCGGTGTGCCTGGCCGACGTGGCCCAGGACGCCATCGGCCTGCTGTCGCTGAACAAGCGCAACTTCGAGATCCAGTTCTACAACCTCTGCGACCCGGAACACTGGGCCGAGGGCGATCCGCAGCGTCTGGCGCAGGTGCTGATCAACCTGCTGTCCAACGCCCGCGACGCCTCGCCACCCGGCGGCGCCATCCGCGTGCGCAGCGAGGCCAGCGAACATACCGTCGACCTGATCGTCGAGGACGAAGGCAGCGGCATTCCCAAGGCGATCATCGATCGCCTGTTCGAGCCGTTCTTCACCACCAAGGACCCCGGCGAGGGGACCGGCCTGGGCCTCGCGCTGGTCTATTCGATCGTGGAAGAGCATTATGGACAAATAACAATCGACAGCCCGGCCGACCCCGAGCGCCAACTGGGCACTCGCATCAGGGTCACCCTGCCAAGGCATGTCGAGGCGACGTCCGTAGCGATGTAAACAGCGAGAGAGGGTGCCAGCGGCACCTCCGTGACCGTCGAGAGACCGAATTGATGCCACATATTCTTATCGTCGAAGACGAAACCATTATCCGCTCTGCCTTGCGCCGCCTGCTCGAACGCAATCAGTACCAGGTCAGCGAAGCCGGCTCGGTACAGGAGGCCCAGGAGCGCTACAGCATTCCCACCTTCGACCTGATCGTCAGCGATCTGCGCCTGCCCGGCGCCCCCGGCACCGAACTGATCAAGCTGGCCGAAGGCACGCCGGTGCTGATCATGACCAGCTACGCCAGCCTGCGCTCGGCGGTGGACTCGATGAAGATGGGCGCGGTGGACTACATCGCCAAACCCTTCGACCACGACGAGATGCTCCAGGCCGTGGCCCGCATCCTGCGCGACCGCCAGGAAGCCAAGAGCGCACCGGCGCCAGCTGCCGCCGGCAACGCGCGCAGTGGCAGTGCCGAGAAGACGGCAGACAACGCCAACGGCGAGATCGGCATCATCGGCTCCTGCGCCGCCATGCAGGAGCTCTACAGCAAGATTCGCAAGGTCGCCCCCACCGACTCCAACGTGCTGGTGCAGGGCGAATCCGGAACCGGCAAGGAGCTGGTGGCGCGTGCCCTGCACAACCTCTCCAAGCGCGCCAAGGCGCCGCTGATTTCGGTGAACTGCGCGGCCATTCCGGAAACCCTGATCGAGTCCGAACTGTTCGGCCACGAGAAAGGCGCCTTCACCGGCGCCAGCGCCGGACGCGCCGGCCTGGTGGAAGCGGCCGATGGCGGCACCCTGTTCCTCGACGAGATCGGCGAACTGCCGCTGGAAGCCCAGGCGCGCCTGCTGCGCGTGCTGCAGGAAGGCGAGATTCGCCGGGTCGGCTCGGTGCAGTCGCAGAAGGTCGACGTACGCCTGATCGCCGCCACTCACCGCGACCTCAAGACCCTGGCCAAGACCGGCCAGTTCCGCGAAGACCTCTACTACCGCCTGCACGTCATCGCCCTGAAGCTGCCGGCGCTGCGCGAGCGCGGCAGCGACGTCAGCGAAATCGCCCAGGCCTTTCTGGTGCGCCAGTGCACGCGCATGGGGCGCGAGCCTCTGCGCTTCGCCCAGGATGCCGAACAGGCCATCCGCCATTATCCCTGGCCGGGCAACGTGCGCGAGCTGGAGAACGCCATCGAGCGCGCGGTGATCCTCTGCGAGGGCGCGGAGATTTCTGCCGACCTGCTGGGCATCGACATCGAGCTGGACGATCTGGACGATGACGACTTCGGCCTGCCCGCGGTAGCCGGCCAGAGCGCCGGCAACAGCCACGAACCGACCGAGGACCTGTCGCTGGAGGACTATTTCCAGCACTTCGTCCTCGAACATCAGGATCACATGACCGAAACCGAGCTGGCGCGCAAGCTGGGCATCAGCCGCAAGTGTCTGTGGGAACGTCGCCAGCGCCTGGGCATCCCGCGGCGCAAATCCGGCGTGACCAGTGGGCCTTGACGTCGCATCCAGGATGACAACCTCATCCTGCGCAGGTTCTACAGGTTGTTACCGAACCAATATCTCGTAACAAAAGCCGGGTCTAAAGGTAACGGAAACCCGGCTTTTTTCTACCCTCCCGATCACGTCGCATTGCCGCAAACCCTTGATTTAAAAGGAATCGCAAAAACTGGCACGGCATCTGCTTTATCTCTGGCACAACAACAATAACAAGCAATGCCCTACACAATAAGAACAAGACGCAACGACTCCAGAACAACAAAAACAACAAGGACGGAGGCGCAGCTAACTGATTCTTTTGGAGAGGAGTTGCCGCAAGGGGTTCTGCCCCTGCAACCAGACCGAGAACAACAAAACTGCCTTCAGGCAGCACCCGAACTGGTTGATTAATGGCAGCATCAGCGTCCAAAGAAATCCGTTTGCTATTGGCTCCCCACTCTAGGGAGCACCCGGTGAGCCACGGCGAGCCGGGAAGGGCCAAACAACAAGAACAACAGGCCCTCAATAACAACAAAAACAAAGCACGCACCAACTTGGGGGGGAGCTTCGGCTCCCCCAGTAGCTTCCGCTCCACGGATCCCCGCCTGCCGCTTTACACATCTTCTCCCGACACGATGCTAGAATCCGCAGCAAACATGCGGTCATCGTTTCGCAGACCGTTGAAAAACATTGACGAGGCAGCCAGAACACGGCCAGCACAACCGCGATCGCGATATCTACCTGAAGTGGATGAGCACCGAGGAAATGCTTCCAGCGCCGAGTTGCCGATGCAGGCTGTTTTTCAACCTGCGAGCCTGATCGGTCACCTCCCCACACAGTGCATCCCATGCTGAAGAAGCTGTTTACGTCTTTTCGCTCGCCCCTGCGCCGCGCGCCACGTCCTCGCAGCACGCCCGAAGTGCTGAGCAGCCGTCAACACCCGATCAATCGCAACGAGATCAGCCGTCACGCCATCAGCGTGGTCGAGCGCTTGCAGAAGGCCGGTTATCAGGCCTATCTGGTCGGCGGCTGCGTGCGTGACCTGCTGCTGGACATCGACCCCAAGGACTTCGACGTGGCCACCAGCGCCACGCCCGAGCAGGTGCGCGCCGAGTTTCGCAACGCCCGCGTCATCGGCCGCCGGTTCAAGCTGGTTCATGTGCACTTCGGCCGCGAGATCATCGAAGTGGCCACCTTCCGTGCCAACCACCCGCAAGGCGAGGAAGAGGAGAACAGCAACCAGGCCGCGCGCCACGAAAGCGGGCGCATCCTGCGCGACAACGTCTACGGCACCCTGGAGGACGACGCCCAGCGTCGCGACTTCACCATCAATGCGCTGTACTACGACCCGACGCAGGAGCACATCCTCGATTACGCCCGCGGCATGCATGACGTGCGCAATCACCTGGTACGCCTGATCGGCGATCCGGAACAGCGTTACCTGGAAGACCCGGTGCGCATGCTGCGTGCGGTGCGCTTCGCCGCCAAGCTGGACTTCGACATCGAGAAGCACAGCGCCGCGCCGATCCGCCGCCTGGCCCCGATGCTGCGCGACATCCCGGCAGCGCGTCTGTTCGATGAGGTGCTCAAGCTGTTCCTGGCCGGTTACGCCGAGTACACCTTCGATCTGCTGCTCGAACACGACCTGTTCGCCCAGCTGTTCCCGGCCAGCGGCGAGGCGCTCAAGCGCAATCCCGAGTACACCGAGAAGCTGATCCGCGAAGCGCTGATCAACACCGATGACCGTATCCACGACGGCAAGTCGGTCACCCCGGCCTTCCTCTTCGCCGCCCTGCTCTGGCCAGCCCTGCCGGCCCGTGTGCTGCATCTGCAAAGCAAGGGCATGCCGCCGATTCCGGCGATGCAGGAAGCGGCCCACGAGCTGATCACCGAGCAGTGCCAGCGCATTGCCGTACCCAAGCGCTTCACCATTCCCATCCGCGAAATCTGGGACATGCAGGAGCGCCTGCCGCGACGTAGCGGCAAGCGTGCCGACCTGCTGCTGGAAAACCCGCGCTTTCGCGCAGGTTATGACTTCCTGCTGCTGCGCGAGCGCGCTGGCGAAGACACCGAAGGCCTGGGCGACTGGTGGACCGACTATCAGGAAGCCAGCGACAGCCAGCGTCGGCAGATGATCCGCGATCTGGCCGGCAAACCGGAGGCGGCAGGCAGCGCACCGCGCAAACGCCGCCGCAGCGGCGGCAAACGCAAGCGCGGCGGTGAGAGCAGCGGCGAATGATGGAGCGGGTGTACGTCGGCCTCGGCAGCAATCTCGCCGAGCCGCTGCAGCAGTTGCGCAGCGCCCTCGCCGCGCTCGGTGAGCTGCCGCAAACGGCCCTGGTCGCTCACTCTTCCTTCTATGCCAGCGACCCGCTCGGCCCGCCGGACCAGCCACGCTACGTCAACGCCGTGGCGGCGCTGGATACCGAGCTGCAACCCTGGGAACTGCTCGACGCCCTGCAGCGCATCGAGCAGGAGCAGGGCCGCGTGCGCAAGGCCGAACGCTGGGGGCCGCGCACGCTGGATCTGGATATCCTGCTGTTCGGTGCCAGGCTGATCGACGACGAGCGCCTGTGCGTGCCGCACTACCATATGCACGCCCGCCCCTTCGTGCTCTACCCGCTGGCCGAGCTCGCAGCCGAGCTGCAGCTGCCGGATGGCCGCAGCCTCGCCACCCTCCTTGCCGCCTGCCCCTTTACCGGCCTGGAACGTCTGCCGGAATAGCGCGGCCCACGGTTGCAACACCGCCTCCACCGCGCCCCGTACCGATTCTCCTGCTACCCGACGCCAGCCCGCGCCGGCTCTAGCCCAGGCCGCTTCCGTCTACATTGGCGGTAACGCCAGTAACAGGGCGGTAACACCCGCAATTGACTTCACGCCCCCCCATCAGGACTATAGGCGTCCCGTCGCCCCGCGCCGGGCGCACCTTTATGCCAATCCAGGCCGGATTGCAGCCGGATAGAAGCGGTATACCGAGCCTGAGCGAGGACCCTTGAAATGCCTGACGTTACCCTGACCACACTGCAGAGCCTCAAGCAAGGCGGTGACAAGATCGCGATGCTGACCTGCTACGACGCCACCTTCGCCCGTGCGGCCTGCCAGGCTGGCGTCGATGTGCTGCTGGTCGGCGACTCCCTGGGCATGGTCCTGCAGGGTCACGACAGCACCCTGCCGGTCAGCGTCGAGGAAATGGCCTACCACACTGCCTGCGTGAAACGCGGCAATCAGGGCGCGCTGATCCTGACCGACCTGCCCTTCATGGCCTACGCCACGGCCGAACAAGCCATGAACAACAGCGCCCGGCTGATGCAGGCCGGCGCCCACATGGTCAAGCTGGAAGGCGCCGGCTGGCTGGCCGAACCGATCCGCCTGCTGGCCGAACGCGGTGTGCCGGTCTGCGCGCACCTTGGCCTCACCCCGCAGGCGGTGAACATCCTCGGCGGCTACAAGGTACAGGGCCGCCAGGAAGCCCAGGCGCGGCAGATGCGTGCCGATGCCATGGCCCTGGAACAGGCTGGCGCGGCCATGCTGCTGCTCGAATGCGTGCCCAGCGAGCTGGCGGCGGAAATCACCCAGGCGGTGAAGATTCCGGTGATCGGCATCGGCGCAGGCGCCGCTACCGATGGCCAGGTGCTGGTGCAGCACGACATGCTCGGCCTGTCGCTGTCCGGCCGCGCGCCGAAGTTCGTGCGCAACTTCATGGAGGGCCAGAGCAGCATTCACGGTGCTCTGAGCGCTTACGTCCAGGCGGTCAAGGACGGCAGCTTCCCTGCCGCCGAACACGGGTTCTCCGCATGAATACGGTCAAGACCCTGCGCGAGCTGCGTGCGGCCGTCGCCCAGGCACGTGCCGAGGGCAAACAGATCGGTTTCGTGCCGACCATGGGCAACCTGCATGCCGGTCACGCCTCGTTGGTGCAGATCGCCGCCCAGCGGGCCGACTTCGTGGTCGCCAGCATCTTCGTCAATCCGCTGCAGTTTGGCGCCGGCGAGGACCTGGACAAGTACCCGCGCACCCTCGCCGCCGATCAGGAGAAGCTGCTGGCGGCCGGCTGCCATCTGCTGTTCCACCCCGACGTTGCGGAAATGTACCCGCACGGCATGGGTGATCAGACCCGGGTGACGGTTCCCGGCGTCTCCGAAGGCCTGTGCGGCGCCAGCCGACCCGGCCATTTCGAGGGCGTGGCCACGGTGGTGACCAAGCTGTTCAACATGGTCCAGCCCGATCTGGCCGTGTTCGGCGAGAAGGACTATCAGCAGCTGGCCGTGATACGCGCCCTGGTGCAGGACCTGAACATGCCGATCCAGATCATCGGCGCGCCGACCCAGCGTGCCGAGGACGGCCTGGCGCTGTCCTCGCGCAACGGCTATCTGAGCGCCGAGCAACGCGCCGTCGCCCCGGCGCTGTACCGCAGCCTGCAAAGCATCGCCGAGGCGCTGCACCACGGCGCTCGGGATTATGCCCGGCTGATCGAAACCGCCCAGACGCAGCAGCGCGAGGCCGGCTTCACGCCAGACTACCTGGAGATCCGCAACGCCCTCAACCTGCGTCCGGCTCAGCTCGACGACCGCCACCTGGTGGTGCTCACCGCGGCGCATCTGGGCAGCACCCGCCTGATCGACAACCTTTTGGTTGAACTGGCGGGCCAGTAGCTGCATCCAAAGCCAGGCGGTTAAACTCGCGAGGCCCGGTCGCACCGGGCCTTTTGCTTTCCCGGATCAGGAGTTCCGATGGCCTACTACCAGCAGCCGCACGACATCACTCGCCTGCCCGCCTGGCAAGCCCTGCAGCAACATCGCGCCGAGATGGCCGGCTTCAGCATGCGCGAAGCCTTCGCCGGCGATCCCCGCCGCTTCCAGCGCTTTTCCCTCGACAGCTGCGGCCTGCTGCTGGACTACTCGAAGAACCTGATCACCGAAAAAAGCCTCGAGCTGCTGATTCAGCTGGCGGAACAGGCCGACCTGCACGAGGCCATCGCGGCCCTGTACAACGGCGAGCGGGTCAATGCCTCGGAAGGCCGCGCCGCGCTGCACACGGCGCTGCGCAGCCCCATCGGTCGCCGCCTGCTGGTCGATGGCAATGACATCATCCCCGAGGTGCACCGCGTGCTGAACCAGGTCACCGAACTGGTCAGTCGCATTCACAGCGGTCTGTGGCGTGGCTACAGCGAGAAGCCGATCAAGGAAGTGGTGAACATCGGCATCGGCGGCTCCTTCCTCGGCCCGCAACTGGTCTCCGAGGCGCTACGCCCGTTCACCCAGCGCGGCGTGCGCTGCCACTACCTGGCCAATATCGACGGCAGCGAGTTCCGCGAACTGACCGCCCGCCTCGATCCGGAAACCACCCTGTTCATCGTTTCCAGCAAGTCCTTCGGCACCCTGGAAACCCTCAAGAACACCCTGGCCGCACGCGACTGGTACCTGGCCATGGGCGGCCCGGAAGAACAGTTGCACCGTCACTTCATCGCCGTGACCAGCAACCGCAAGGCGGCCATCGAGTTCGGCATCGGCGAGGAGAACATCTTCCCCATGTGGGACTGGGTCGGCGGCCGCTACTCGCTGTGGTCGGCCATCGGCCTGCCCATCGCCCTGGCCATCGGCGTATCCAACTTCAAGGAGCTACTGGCCGGCGCCTACGCCATGGACGAGCACTTCACCCAGGCACCATTGGCCGAGAACATGCCGGTGCTGATGGCGCTGCTAGGCGTCTGGTACACCAATTTCTGGGGCGCGCAGAGCCACGCGATCCTGCCGTACGACCACTACCTGCGCAATTTCACCAAGCACCTGCAGCAGCTGGACATGGAGTCCAACGGCAAGAGCGTGCGCCAGGACGGCACGCCGCTGGACATCGCCACAGGCCCGATCATCTGGGGCGGCGTCGGCTGCAACGGCCAGCATGCCTACCACCAGCTGCTGCACCAGGGCCGCCTGCTGGTGCCGGCGGACTTCATCGTCCCGGTCAACAGCTACAACCCGCTGTCCGACCATCATCAGTGGCTGTTCGCCAACTGCCTGTCGCAGGCCCAGGCGCTGATGCAGGGCAAGACCCGCGAGGAGGCCGAGGCCGAGCTGCGCGCCAAGGGGCTGAGCGAAGACGAGGTGCAGCGCCTGGCGCCGCACAAGGTGATCCCCGGCAACCGGCCGAGCAACATCCTGGTGATGAACCGCATCGCGCCGTTCAACCTCGGTGCGCTGGTGGCGCTGTACGAGCACAAGGTGTTCGTGCAGAGCGCCATCTGGGGCATCAACGCCTTCGACCAATGGGGCGTGGAACTGGGCAAGGAAATGGGCAAGGAAGTCTACCAGCGCCTCACCGGCGCCAGTGGCGAACCGGCCAGCGACGCCTCCACCCAGGGCCTGATCGAGCACTTCCGTTCGCAGCATCGCGGCTGACCGCCCTGCCGCGGGCGCATGCGTGCGCCTAGCGGCAGAAGCGCTGCCAGTACTCCGCCGGCGTCACCCCCAGGGCCCGGCTGAAGGCATGCCGGAGGTTGTATGCACTTTCGAAACCGCTGCGCTACGGCGGGGCGACCCGTCGTCTGGTCGCCGCGCAGCTGGAACATGCGCCCGCCGGCTCGGTCAATCCTGTCAGGGGGCAAATCGAGTTGCATAGCCCTTGAACCTGCACGGGCTTGGATGCACCCTTGGACCTGTTGCGGACAAACAATTACAAGGACCCCGCCATGTTCGAGATCACCCGTCACCCCGTGGCCGACGCGGTGCGCCAGCGTGCACACCTGGATAACGACGCCTATCTGCGCCTGTACCAGCAGTCCGTCGAGCAACCCGATACCTTCTGGGCCGAGCAGGCCAAGGCCTTCCTCACCTGGTTCAAGCCCTGGGATCAGGTCCACAGCAGCGACCTGAAGCAGGGCCGCGCCGAGTGGTTCAAGGGCGGCCAGCTCAATGTCGCCTACAACTGCATCGACCGCCATCTGCAACAGCGCGGCGAGCAGGTCGCCATCATCTGGGAAGGCGACAACCCGGCCGAGTCGGCGCACATCACCTATAACAAGCTGCACCACAACGTCAGCCGCCTGGCCAACGTGCTCAAACGCCGCGGCGTGAAGAAGGGCGACCGGGTATGCATCTACATGCCGATGGTGCCGGAGGCGGCCTACGCCATGCTGGCCTGCGCACGCATCGGCGCGGTGCATTCGGTGGTATTCGGCGGCTTCTCCCCGGATGCCCTGCGCGATCGCATTCTCGATGCCGACTGCCGCACCGTGATCACCGCCGACGAGGGTGTGCGCGGCGGCAAGTACATCCCATTGAAGAACAACGTCGACAAGGCCCTGCAGAGCTGCCCGAACGTCTCCACCGTGGTGGTGGTCGAGCGCACCCAGGGTGACGTGGCCTGGGTGGAGGGCCGTGACCTCTGGTACCACCAGGCGCTCAAGGAGGTCGATGCCGACTGCCCGGCCGAGCCGATGGATGCCGAAGACCCGCTGTTCATCCTCTACACCTCGGGCTCGACCGGCAAACCCAAGGGCGTGCTGCATACCACTGGCGGCTATCTGCTCGGCGCGGCCATGACCCACAAGTACGTGTTCGACTACCACGAGGGCGACGTCTACTGGTGCACCGCCGATGTCGGCTGGGTCACCGGGCACAGCTACATCGTCTACGGCCCGCTGGCCAACGCCGCCACCACCCTGATGTTCGAGGGCGTGCCCAACTACCCGGATGCCTCGCGCTTCTGGCAGGTGATCGACAAGCACCAGGTCAACACCTTCTACACCGCTCCCACCGCCCTGCGTGCACTGATGCGCGAAGGCGAGGCGCCGGTCAAAGCCACCTCGCGTTCGAGCCTGCGTCTGCTCGGCACGGTGGGCGAGCCGATCAACCCCGAAGCCTGGGAATGGTATTTCCATGTGGTCGGCGACATGCGCTGCCCCATCGTCGACACCTGGTGGCAGACCGAAACCGGCTCCATCCTGATCACCCCGCTGCCCGGCGCCACCGACCTCAAACCCGGCTCGGCGACCCGCCCCTTCTTTGGCGTACAGCCGGTGCTGCTCGATGAGCAGGGCAAGGAGATCGAAGGCCCAGGCGCCGGCGTGCTGGCGATCAAGGCCAGCTGGCCGAGCCAGATTCGCAGCGTCTACGGCGATCACCAGCGCATGGTCGATACCTACTTCAAGCCCTACCCCGGTTACTACTTCACCGGCGACGGCGCGCGCCGCGACGAGGACGGCTACTACTGGATCACCGGCCGTGTCGATGACGTGATCAACGTCTCGGGGCACCGCATCGGCACTGCCGAGGTGGAAAGCGCCCTGGTGCTACACGACGCGGTGGCCGAGGCGGCGGTGGTCGGCTACCCGCATGACGTGAAAGGCCAGGGCATCTACGCCTATGTCACCCTGATGAACGGCCAGGAACCTTCCGACGAGCTGAAGAAGGATCTGCTGGCCCTGGTCGGCAAGGAGATCGGCAGCTTCGCCAAGCCGGAGCTGATCCAGTGGGCGCCGGGCCTGCCCAAGACCCGCTCGGGCAAGATCATGCGGCGCATCCTGCGCAAGATCGCCTGCAACGAGCTGGAGAACATGGGCGACACCTCGACCCTGGCCGACCCCAGCGTGGTCGACAGCCTGATCGATCAGCGCCTCAACCGCTGAGCCCACCGTAGGGTGCGCCGTGCGCACCAGGTCACTCGCCGCAGCGCATGAAGGTGCGCGCGGTGCACCCTGCGGACCTCCGCCTTGCGTCTGCCGAGCCGAGGTTCGACACTGCGCAGCATGGAAAGCCTACGTCGTCAGATCGAAAAACAGGTGCACAGCCTCACCGGCGCCTCGCTGGGCGTGCTCGACCTCGACCAGCCGCGCGGTGATGCCGGCCTGTTCGGCCCCGAGTCGATGGTCTGGGAAGTCCACGCCGACTTTACCGCGATGATGGTCGGCGGCATCTCCGCCCTGCTCCTGCAGATGCTCCATCCGCTGGCTTTGGCCGGCGTGTGGGATCACTCCACCTTTCGCCAGGACATGCTCGGCCGCCTGCGCCGCACCAGCCTGTTCATCGCCGGCACCACCTACGGCGGGCTGCACGATGCCGAACAGCTGATCGACAAGGTGCGCCGCATCCACCTGCAGGTGACCGGCAGCGCGCCGGACGGTCGCCCCTATCGCGCCAGCGATCCCGAGCTGCTGACCTGGGTGCATGTCTCCGAGGTCAGCCAGTTTCTCGCCGGCTACCTGCGCTACGTCGACCCGCAGCTGCCGGTGGCCGAGCAGGATCGCTACTACCGCGAAGTGGCGCTGATCGCCGAACGCCTCGGCGCGCAGGACGTGCCCCAATCGGCTCAGGCCATCGCCGACTATCTGCAGCGCCTGCGCCCGCAACTGCTCTGTGATGAGCGCACCCGCGAAGTGGTGCGACTGCTGTACGCCGCGCCGATGCCGAGCATTCTCGCCAAACCGTTCGGCAACCTGATGCTGCAGGCCGGCGTCGACCTGCTGCCGGACTGGGCCAGCGACCTGCTCGGCGAACAGCAGGCGGCCTGGCGCCGGCCCCTGATCCGCGCCAGCGTGCAACGCACCGCCAACGTGCTGCGCTGGGCCGTGCGCAACAGCGCTGCCCAGCGCGCGCGCCGTCGCCTGCAGCCCTAGGAGGCGTGGCTGGCCGGTCACGGTCAGCCATGCGACCATCAGCCTCTTTCCGGTCATTGTCTGAACCGATTCGAGGACCAGCATATGCAAGACGTCGTCATCGTCGCCGCCACCCGCACCGCCATCGGCAGCTTCCAGGGCAGCCTGGCGGAGATTCCCGCGCCCGAACTCGGCGCCATCGTCATCAAGCGCCTGCTGGAGCAGACCGGCCTCGATGCCGCCCAGGTCGATGAAGTCATCCTCGGCCAGGTGCTCACTGCTGGCTCCGGGCAGAACCCTGCACGCCAGGCCGCCATCCGCGCCGGCCTGCCCCATGCCGTACCGGCCATGACCCTGAACAAGGTCTGCGGCTCGGGCCTCAAGGCCCTGCACCTGGCCACCCAGGCCATTCGCTGCGGCGATGCCGAGGTGATCATCGCCGGCGGCATGGAAAACATGAGCCTGGCACCCTACGTGCTGCCCAAGGCGCGCACCGGCCTGCGCATGGGCCACGCCCAGTTGCAGGACAGCATGATCCTCGACGGCCTGTGGGATGCCTTCAACGATTACCACATGGGCATCACCGCCGAAAATCTGGTGGAGAAATACGGCATCAGCCGTGAAGCCCAGGACGCCTTCTCCGCCGAGTCGCAGCGCAAAGCCGTGGCCGCTATCGAGTCCGGTCGTTTCGACACAGAAATCACCCCGGTACTGATTCCACAGCGCAAGGGCGATCCTGTCGCCTTCGCCCGTGATGAGCAGCCGCGCGCCGGCACCACCGCCGAATCCCTGGCCAAGCTCAAGCCGGCGTTCAAAAAGGACGGCAGCGTCACCGCCGGCAACGCCTCCAGCCTCAACGACGGCGCCGCCGCCGTGCTGCTGATGAGCGCGAGCAAGGCGCAATCGCTGGGCCTGCCGGTGCTGGCGAAGATTGCCGGCTACGCCAACGCCGGTGTCGACCCGGCGATCATGGGCATCGCCCCGGTGTCGGCCACCCGTCGCTGCCTGGACAAGGCCGGCTGGAGCCTGGCCGATCTGGACCTGATCGAAGCCAACGAGGCCTTTGCTGCGCAGGCATTGTCGGTTGGCCAGGAGCTGGGCTGGGATGCCGACAAAGTCAACGTCAACGGCGGCGCCATCGCTCTGGGTCACCCCATTGGCGCCTCGGGCTGCCGCGTGCTGGTGACCCTGCTGCACGAGATGATCCGCCGCGACGCGAAGAAAGGTCTGGCCACCCTGTGCATCGGTGGCGGTCAGGGTGTGGCGCTGGCCATCGAGCGCAATTAAGCAACCCGAACACCGTAGCCCGGATGCAATCCGGGGAGCCCATCCCGGGCTCCCCCCGGATTGCATCCGGGCTACCTCATGGTGCTGAGGCGAGCGGTTTTCTTGATAAACTGCCGGCCTTCCTTTCTCCGAGACGCCGCGCATGCCCTCTCTTGACCAGGCGCTGCGCGCCGCCCTCGACGCCCGCCAGAGTCTTCTGGCCGAACTGCATGCCCAGGGCACCGACTGCTACCGACTGTTCCATGGCAGCCAGGAAGGTGCGCCAGGCCTGACCGTCGACCGCTACGGCCCGCAGCTGCTGGTACAGAGCTTTCATCAGCCGTTGCAGGCAGATGATCTGCACAGCATCACCAGCAGCGTCGAAGCCCATCTAGGGCACCGCCTGCTGCCGGTCTACAACGACCGCTCCCAGGGCAACTCGCGCATCGACCGCGATCCGGCGCTATTTCTGGCCAGCGATGCCGCCCTCGAAGACCAGGTCGGCCACGAGTGGGGGCTGAACTACCGCGTGCGCGGCCGCCATGCCGGGCAGGATCCGCTGCTGTTTCTCGATCTGCGCAACGCCCGCGGCTGGGTCAAGGCCAACAGCGCTGGCAAGTCCGTGCTCAACCTGTTCGCCTACACCTGCGGCGTCGGCCTGTGCGCCGCGGCTGGCGGCGCACGCGAGGTGACCAACCTCGACTTCGCTCAGGGCAACCTGGCCGTGGGTCGCGAGAACGGCGAGCTGAATCCCGAATTGCCGAGCATGCAGTTCATTCAATCCGACTACTTCCCGGCCATCCGTCAGCTGGCCGATCTGCCGATCACCAGCCGCCGCGGGCAGAAGCTGTCGAGCTATCCGCGCCTGCAACCACGCCAGTTCGATCTGGTTTTCCTCGACCCGCCGGCCTGGGCCAAGAGCGCCTTCGGCACGGTCGACCTGCTGCGCGACTACCAGAGCCTGCTCAAACCGGCGCTGCTGGCCACCGCAGAAGGCGGCACCCTGGTGTGCTGCAACAACCTGGCGAAGGTGGCGCTGGAGGACTGGCGCCAGCAGGTGCTGCGCTGCGCGGAGAAACTCGGCCGCCCGGTACGCGACTGCCAGGTGCTGACACCCGCCGCCGATTTCCCATCCACGGACGCCAGGCCGCCGCTGAAAACCCTGATCCTGAGGCTCTAGCCAGGCGCCGCCGGAGAAAAATGCGCGGGGTGCGGCACGCCCGGAACCGAACCGCCGTGCCATACTCCAAGGCATCTCTTCGTCTGGATAGATGACGCCCCGCCATGCCCAAAGGACTGAAGCGCGCGCTGAGCGCCCTGTTGATCACCCTTTTCCTCTACAGCCTGATCGGCTTTCTGATTCTGCCGGGCGTGGCCCTGCGCATCGCCAATCAGCAACTGGCGCAGCTCGCCACGGTGCCCGCGTCGCTGCAGCGACTGCAGCTCAACCCGTTCAGCCTCGAACTCAGCCTCTGGGGCCTGCGCATCGGCGATGCCGAGCAGGAACATCTGGGCTTCCAGCGTCTGTACGCCAATCTCGAGCTGGACAGCCTGTGGAGCGGCGCACTGCACCTGGCGCAGGTGGAACTCGATGGCGCCCGCACCGAGGTGCTGTTCGCCAAGGACGGCACGCTGAACCTGACGCAGCTGTTCCGCCTGCCGGAAAGCTCGGCGCAGAACGAGGACAGCGACAGCGAGCCTTTCCCGCTGCGCATCGACAACCTTCACCTGCGCGAGAAGGCGCTGCACTTCCAGGACCTGCGCCCCAGCGAGCCGGTGGAATTCGCCTACGATGCGCTGGATGTGGAGCTGCACAACCTCAGCACCCTGGCTGGCGACAACGCCAGGATGACGCTCACCGCACGTGGCCCGTACGGCGGGCATGTCGACTGGCAGGGTCAGGTCAGCCTGAGCCCGCTCACCTCCAGCGGCAGCCTGCAGATCACCGACGGCCGCCTGCGCGCCTTCTGGCCCTACGTGCGCGACGCCCTGCCGCTGGTGCTCAAGGAGGGTGAGGTCGATCTCAGCAGCGACTACCGACTGGACCTGTCCAAGGGCACCGAACTGCAGCTGAGCAAGATCAAGGTGCAGTTGGCCCCCTTCGCCATCGACGATCCGTCGGGCAAGCCGCTGGTACGCCTGCAACGCCTGGATATCGACAACAGCAGCCTCGATCTGGCCAAACAACAGGTGGTGATCGGCCAGGTACGCAGCCAGGGCCTGGAGGCCTGGGCGGCACGTGAGGCCGACGGCCAGCTGGACTGGCAGAAGCTGTTCGCCAAACCCGACGCCGCCGAGAGCGAAGCGCCCAAGCCCGCGGCGTCGCCCGGCGAGAGCAAGCCCTGGCAGGTGCTGCTGCAGGATGTACAGCTGCGTGACTACAAGGCCCACCTGGCCGACCGCGTACCGCAGCAGGAAGTGGCCGTGGATGTCGGCCCGCTGAACCTCGACCTGAAGAACTTCGACAGCCTCGGCGACAAGCCTTTCGAGCTCAGGCTCGATAGCGGCCTGGGCAGGCAGGGCAAATTGCAGGCGTCGGGTACGGTGCAACTGAGCCCGACCAGCGCACAGCTCAAGGTCGCCACCCAGGACATCGACCTGCGCCTGGCGCAGGCCTATCTGAGCCCCTTCATTCGCCTCGAACTGCGCAGCGGCCTGCTCGGCAGCGACCTCGACGTGCAGCTCAAGAGCACCGAGCCCTTGGCGCTCAGCGTCAGCGGCAACGCCAGGGTCGATCAGCTGCACACCCTCGATACCCTGCGCGAACGCGATTTCGTGCGCTGGAAGCAGGTGCGAGTCAACGGTCTCGACTATCGACATGGCCAAAGTCTGGCCATCGAACGCGTCGAACTGGATCAGCCCTATGCGCGCTTCGTGATCAACGAGAACCTGACCACCAACGTCAGCGAACTGATCGTGCCGCAACCGGCGACACCGAACGAGAGCAAGGCGGATGCCGGCAAGCCTTTGGCGATCCGCATCGGCGGCGTGGCCATCAATGACGGCTCGGCCAACTTCGCCGACTTCAGCCTGACGCCCAGCTTCGCCACCGCCATTCAGCAGATGAACGGGCGCATCGGCGTGCTCGACAACCAGAAGCCGCAAGCGGCCAGCGTGGACATCCAGGGCAAGGTGGACCGCTACGCGCCGATGAGCATCAAGGGCAAGCTGACGCCTTTCGATCCGCTCAACAGCCTGGATATCGCCACCAGCTTCAAGAACGTCGAGCTGACCACCATCACCCCCTATTCCGGCAAGTTCGCCGGCTACCGCATCCGCAAGGGTCGTCTCAACCTGGACCTGCACTACCGTATCGAGAAGGGCCAGCTCAACGCCGAGAACAAGGTGCTGGTGGAAAACCTGCAGTTGGGCGAGCGAGTCGACAGCCCGGACGCGGTCGATCTGCCGATTCGCCTGGCGGTCGCCCTGCTCAAGGACACCCAGGGCCGCATATCCATCGAACTGCCGGTACAGGGCGACCTCAACAACCCCGAATTCAGCGTCATGCCCATCGTCTGGCAGACGCTGCGCAACCTCGTGCTGCGCGCCGCGCAGGCGCCGTTCAAGTTCATCGCCGGCCTGGTTGGCGGCAGCGACGTCGACCTCAGCACCGTGCCCTTCTCGGCCGGCTCGGCGCAGTTGGAAGGCGACGCCCGCCAGGCCCTCGACACCCTGGCCAAGGCGCTGCAGGAGCGCCCGAATCTGCGTCTGGAGGTGGAAGGCCAGAGCGCACAGGGCGCCGACGGCCCGCTGCTGGCCGAACAGCGCCTGCAACGCGAATTCCGCGAGGGCTGGTACAAGGTGCTGCAGCGCCGTGGCGACAAGGTTCCGGCCAGCCCCGACGAACTGGAAGTGGGCGAAGACGAGCAGGCCGCCCTGCTCGAAGGCATCTACCGTACTCGCCTCAAGCAGCAGCCGCCGGCCGAGTGGGCCGCGCTCGACGAAAAGCTGCGCGCGCAGAACATGCGCGAGGCGGTGCTGGACTCCTGGGCGCAGAGCAAGCTGCTGCTGCGCCAACTGGCTCAGCAACGCGCTGCAACCATCAAGGATTACCTGGTCGAGCAGGGTGGGCTGTACGATGAGCGCATCTACCTGATCGACGTCAACCTGGGTGAGCCCGAAGCCGATGGGCGCGTACTCACCGCTCTGCATCTGGACAGCCAATGAACATGCGCAGCCTGCTCGTCATTCCATTCGCAGCCCTGTTCAGCACGGCTCTGTGGGCCGACACCCTGCGCTGCGGCAGCCAGCTGGTCAGCCTGGGGGATCGCAAGTTCGAGGTCGAGCGCAAATGCGGCGCCCCCATGCACCAGGATCCCATCGGTTATACGCTGGGCTCCTACGATCGCCGCGAGTTCATGATCGAAGAGTGGGTCTACGGCCCGAGCAACGGCATGCTCAGCATCCTGCGCTTCGAGGGCAATCGCCTGGTCGCCATCGAGCGGCGGCGCGAACGCTGAGCGGGAGAATCCCATGCGCAAACTGAACTACCTGATGTTGCTGCTGTGCCTGCCGCTGGCGGCCCAGGCATCCTCTACCTATCGCTGCGGCAGCGCCCTGGTCAGCAAGACGGCGCCCACCAGCGAAGTGCTGAGCAAGTGTGGAGAGCCTTCCAGCCGCGACTTTCTCGGCTACAAGGAGGTGGTCGATGCCTATGGTTTCCGTAACGAGGTAAACGTCGAGGAATGGGTATACGGGCCGAACAACGGCATGTACCACTTCCTGCGTTTCGAGGGGGGCAGGCTCAGCGAGATACGAAGCAAGCGCGGCTCATGAGCCCCGCCCCGCATGCCCGGCCACAAAAACCAAGGCCCCGCCGGTCACACCGGCGGGGCCTTTGAGCATCCATGCCTTGGCTATCCATGCTGATCGGCGTCCGTACCTGCAGCCATCCGTGCTGGTGCGGCATCCCTACCAGGCTATCCGAGCTCAGAGCTTGTCGCTGAAATCGCGCAGCTCTTGCTGGGCCTTTTCCTTGGTCCAGCCATAGCGTTCCTGCAGCTTGCCGGCGAGATAGTCG
Source organism: Pseudomonas sp. GD04158 (assembly GCF_029834875.1). Taxonomy (NCBI): domain Bacteria; kingdom Pseudomonadati; phylum Pseudomonadota; class Gammaproteobacteria; order Pseudomonadales; family Pseudomonadaceae; genus Pseudomonas; species Pseudomonas sp. GD04158. The sequence goes on from NZ_JAODYT010000001.1 coordinate 87,526, forward strand.
CTGTGACCGTCGGCGACGTTCAGATCGTCGTCGGTGAGGTTGCCCCAGCGCTCCTTGATGCGGCCACTGAGCTGCTTCCATTTACCTTTGATGATGTCGCTGTTCATGGTCTTTCTCCCGGTGACGGGGAAGCGGCCGGCGTGAGCCGGCCACTTCGTTGATTAGTCAGCCGCTTTCAGGGCATCGGCGGAAACGTCACGCACGCCTTCGATTTCCTTGGCCTTGGCGATGGCCAGGTCGCGCTCGGCATCGGTGGCAACCGTACCGGACAGGGACACCACGCCCTGGTTGGTCTCGACCTTGATGTCCAGCCCGCTCAGATTCTGGTCAGCGATGAAGGTCGACTTCACCTTGCTGGTGATCCAGGTATCGGAGACCGCTTGCCCGGCACTGTCCATAGTGTCGTTGGCTGCGAGCATGGTCGGCTGGGCAAGCGCGGCCGAGGCGAGCGGCAGGCTCAGTACGGCGGCGGTCAGAGTGGCAGCGGCAAAACGGTTGATTGGCTGTTTCATGGATTGGACTCCTGTACTTTCCAGACAATCTGCAAGCCAGCTCCTGGCTGCAGGTTCACCAGTACTATCGCAAGCGCTGTGCCAGTTTCCGGAAAAGGAATAAATCCTTATAAATCAGCAATTTATAGATATGGCAAAACCGGCTTTTGATTGCATTTCGCCGAGTTGGGGAAAATCTCCCGGGCAATTTGCATGATTTATTCGGTACTACCGTACCTGAATGCGAACACCGGGTGACGAATCGCCTGGGCAATGGATCCCGAGCACCTCGGCAAGACAGACCGCATGCCACTGCCGCTTCGGTAATAGGCGAACACAAGCAGCGCCAGGCCTGGCGATCAGGCACAAAAAAGGGCTCCCGCAGGAGCCCTTCTCGTTCGAACCGGCGAACCGTGCTTAGACCCCGGAGGCCTCGGCAGCAGCTACGTCCTTGATCGACAGTTTGATACGGCCGCGGTTGTCCACGTCCAGTACCAGTACCTTCACTTCCTGACCTTCCTTCAGTACGTCGGTGACCTTCTCCACGCGCTGATCGCTCAGCATGGAGATGTGCACCAGACCGTCCTTGCCCGGCAGGATGTTGACGAAGGCGCCGAAGTCGACGATGCGCTCGACCTTGCCGACGTAGATCTTGCCGATCTCGGCTTCGGCGGTGATGGCCAGCACGCGCTGCTTGGCAGCCTCGGCGGCATCCTTGGTTTCGCCGAAGATCTTGATCGAGCCGTCGTCTTCGATGTCGATCGAAGCCTTGGTCTCTTCGCAGATCGCGCGGATGGTGGCACCACCCTTGCCGATGACGTCGCGGATCTTGTCCTGATCGATCTTCATCGCCAGCATGGTCGGCGCGTTGGCCGACAGCTCGGTGCGCGACTGGGAAATGACCTGGTTCATCTGACCGAGGATGTTCAGGCGAGCTTCCAGCGCCTGCTCCAGGGCCTGCTCCATGATCTCTTCGGTGATGCCCTGGATCTTGATGTCCATCTGCAGCGCGGTGACGCCCTTGGCGGTACCGGCTACCTTGAAGTCCATGTCGCCCAGGTGGTCTTCGTCACCGAGGATGTCGGTCAGAACGGCGAATTTCTCGCCCTCCAGCACCAGACCCATGGCGATACCGGCAACCGGCGCCTTCATCGGCACGCCGGCGTCCATCAGGGCCAGGGAGGCACCGCAGACCGAAGCCATGGAGGAAGAACCGTTGGACTCGGTGATCTCCGACACCACGCGGATGGTGTACGGGAACTCGTCGTCCTTCGGCAGCATGGCGGCAACGCCACGACGGGCCAGACGGCCGTGGCCGATTTCGCGGCGACCGGCGCCACCCATGCGGCCACACTCACCGACCGAGAACGGCGGGAAGTTGTAGTGCAGCATGAAGGGGTCTTTCTTCTCGCCTTCCAGGGTGTCGAGCAGCTGCGCGTCGCGGGCGGTGCCGAGGGTGGCGACGACCAGAGCCTGGGTTTCGCCACGGGTGAACAGAGCCGAGCCGTGGGTCTTGTCCAGTACGCCGACTTCGATCTTCAGCGGGCGTACGGTGCGGGTGTCGCGACCGTCGATACGCGGCTTGCCGTCGACGATGTTCTGGCGCACGGTGCGGTACTCGATCTCACCGAAAGCGGCCTTGACCTCGTCGGCAGCGAACTTGCCTTCGCCTTCGCCGGCCAGGGCAGCGATGACCTGCTCACGCAGCTCGTCCAGACGGTTGTAGCGGTCCTGCTTGATGGTGATGGTGTAGGCCTGGCTGATGGCCTCGCCGAACTGGCTGCGGATGGCGTCCAGCAGCGGGGTATTGGCGGCCGGAGCCTGCCAGTTCCAGGTCGGCTTGCCAGCTTCGGCAGCGAATTCCTTGACGGCCTGGATCACGGCCTGGAATTCCTGGTGGGCGAACAGCACGGCGCCGAGCATCTGGTCTTCGGTCAGCTCGTCAGCTTCGGACTCCACCATCAGCACGGCGGTCTCGGTACCGGCGACGACCATGTCCAGGCTGGAGGCCTTGAGCTGCTCGTAGTTCGGGTTCAGCAGGTAGCCGGTGTCCGGGTGGAAGGCCACGCGGGCGGCACCGATCGGGCCGTTGAACGGGATGCCGGAAACGGCCAGGGCAGCGGAGGTACCGATCATCGAAGCGATGTCCGGATCGGTCTTCTTGCTGGTGGAAACGACGGTGCAGACGACCTGCACTTCGTTCATGAAACCTTCGGGGAACAGCGGGCGGATCGGACGGTCGATCAGGCGCGAGGTCAGGGTTTCCTTCTCGCTCGGACGGCCTTCACGCTTGAAGAAACCGCCAGGAATCTTGCCGGCAGCGTAGGTCTTTTCCTGGTAGTGCACGGACAGCGGGAAGAAGCCCTTGCTCGGGTCGGCGGTCTTGGCACCGACCACGGTGACCAGCACGGTGACGTCGTTGTCGACGGTCACCAGCACGGCACCGCTGGCCTGACGGGCGATGCGGCCGGTCTCGAGGGTTACGGTCGATTGACCGAACTTGAACTGTTTGATTACCGGGTTCACGGTGTTTTCCTTCTCTTTGTTGCCTTTGGGGGAAATCTGAAAGCGGCATGGGAGTCGGACCCGATGCATCCTTCGAAAAGCCAAAAGCTGGAAGCCCGCAGCCGCACTCCGGGGTAAGCCCCGAGGTGCCGCTGCGAACTTCCAGCTTCCAACTTGTGCAGCTCGCGTCTATTAACGACGCAGGCCCAGGCGACCGATCAGGGCGCTGTAACGAGTGGTGTCCTTGCCCTTCAGGTAGTCCAGCAGCTTACGACGCTGGTTAACCATACGGATCAGACCACGACGGCTGTGGTGGTCCTTACCGTTGGCCTTGAAGTGGCCTTGCAGCTTGTTGATGTTGGCGGTCAGCAGGGCTACCTGCACTTCCGGGCTACCGGTGTCGCCTTCAGCTTGCTTGTACTCGTTTACGATCTGGGCTTTTTCTTCAACGCTGAGTGCCATGTTGGCTTCCTCTCATCTGGAAACTGCCGAAGCAGTCTCAATAGGCCGGGAATCGCTTCCCGTGTTTTAAAAAGAGGCATGACCGTGCCTACTAACAGCCACCCTCGCAATCCCGACGCTGGTATCGCCAGCCTCAGGTTTCGACCTCTCGGCCGAACCGTTCGGTGCTACGCACCGGTAGAATCCGTCCGGGCCTTGAGGCCCGTGTCTCCACCCGTGCTACGCACCGGTATAAATCAATCGACGCGGGGCAATGCGCCCGTCGTCGCTCACTTCACCGATGCCGATGAAGCGACCATTGTGATCCTGCACGCGCACCATGCCGAACTTCGGCGCTTCCGGTGCCCGTACCGGTTGCCCCTGCAACCAGTAGAACGCGCTGTGCTCGGAAAACTGCAGCAGCGGCCAGTCCAGCAAACCGCTGTCGACCGGCTGCAGGAAGCGATCGAGCGCTTCGCTGCCACCTTCGGCGTGCACCGCCTCCAGCTCTTCCAGGGTCACGGTACGCGCCAGCTCGAAGGGACCGGCCTTGGTTCGACGCAGCTCGGCGACGTGTGCGCCACAACCGAGCAATTGGCCGAGGTCCTCGACCAGGGTACGAATGTAGGTCCCCTTGCTGCAGTCCACGGACAGACGCGCCTGCTCGCCTTCGAGGGCCAGCAATTCCAAGCGCGCAATAGTAACAGAACGCGCTTCGCGCTCCACTACTTCGCCTGCACGGGCCAGCTTGTACAGCGGCTGGCCGTCCTTCTTCAGGGCCGAATACATTGGAGGTATCTGTTTGATTTCTCCACGAAAACGCGGCAACAGGGCCTCGATTTCAGGGCGACCAACGGTCACCGGGCGTCGCTCGAGCACCTCACCTTCGGCGTCGCCGGTGGTGGTGGTCACGCCCAGTTGCGCCACGGTCTCGTAGCCCTTGTCGGCATCGAGCAGGTACTGGGAAAACTTGGTCGCCTCGCCGAAACACAGCGGCAGCACGCCGGTTGCCAGCGGATCGAGGCTGCCGGTATGCCCGGCCTTCTCTGCATTGAGCAGCCAGCGCACCTTCTGCAGGGCCGCGTTGGAGGTAAAGCCGCGCGGCTTGTCGAGCAGGATGATGCCGTCGACCTTGCGGCGAATACGTTTGACCTGCGCCACGCTCAACCCTCGCTGCCGTCCTGGTGCTTGCGGTCTTCCGCCACCGCACGCTCGATCAGCGCCGACAGCTCGGCGCCACGGCGGATGCTGGCGTCGTAGTGGAAGTGCAGCTGGGGGATGGTGCGCACCTTCATCGACTTGCCCAGCAGCATGCGCAGATAACCGGCCGCCTCGCCGAGAATCTCCAGGTTGAGCTTGATCTGCTCGGCATCGTCGTCCTTGCCCATCACGGTGATGAACACCTTGGCGTGGGACAGATCGCGGCTCACGTCGACCGCAGTGATGGTTACCAGACCCAGGCGCGGGTCCTTGATCTCGCGCTGGATCAGCACTGCCAGCTCGCGCTGCATCTGATCACCGATACGCTGGGTACGGCTGTAATCTTTGGCCATTTCTTACTTACCTTTCCTTCGCCCGCATGCCTTGGCGGCAGCGGACGTAAAAGCGGCAAACGCCCGGCCGCGCATGAGCGGGGCCGGGCGTTGCGTGATCGGGATGCCGCGCTTACAGGCTGCGCGCCACCTGGACCTTCTCGAACACTTCGATCTTGTCGCCGACCTTGACGTCGTTGTAGCTCTTCACGCCGATACCGCACTCCATGCCGTTACGCACTTCGGCGACGTCGTCCTTGAAGCGACGCAGCGATTCCAGCTCGCCTTCGAAGATCACCACGTCCTCGCGCAGTACGCGGATCGGACGGTTGCGGTACACGGTACCCTCGATGACCATGCAGCCAGCGACGGCGCCGAACTTCGGCGAACGGAACACGTCACGCACTTCCGCGGTGCCCAGGATGTTCTCGCGAACATCGCTGCCGAGCATACCGGTGAGGGCCTTCTTGACGTCTTCGATGATGTCGTAGATGACGTTGTAGTAGCGCATGTCGAGGCCTTCGGACTCGACGATCTTGCGCGCACCGGCGTCAGCACGGACGTTGAAGCCGAACAGCACGGCATTGGAAGCCAGCGCCAGGTTGGCATCGGACTCGGTGATACCACCGACGCCGCCACCGACCACACGCACCTGTACTTCGTCGTTGCCCAGGGTGCTGAGCGAGCCTTGCAGGGCTTCCAGAGAACCACGCACGTCGGCCTTGAGGACGATGTTGAGGGTCTTCTTCTCTTCCTGGCCCATGCTTTCGAAGATGTTTTCCAGCTTGCCGGCGTGGGCACGAGCCAGTTTGACCTCGCGGAACTTGCCCTGACGGAACAGCGCGACTTCGCGGGCCTTCTTCTCGTCGGCCACCACCATCATCTCGTCACCGGCATCCGGCGTGCCATCCAGGCCGAGGATCTCGACCGGAATCGACGGACCGGCTTCCTTGATCGGCTTGCCGTTCTCGTCGAGCATGGCACGCACGCGGCCGTAGTTGACGCCGACCAGGACCATGTCGCCCTGACGCAGGGTACCGTCCTGAACCAGCACGGTAGCCACCGGGCCACGGCCCTTGTCCAGGCGCGACTCGACCACCACACCACGACCAGGCGCGGTCGGAGTGGCCTTCAGTTCGAGAACCTCGGCCTGCAGCAGCACGGCTTCGAGCAGCTCGTCGATACCGGTACCGGCCTTGGCGGAAACCGGTACGAACGGTGCGTCGCCGCCCCACTCTTCCGGAATCACGTCCAGCGCGGCCAGGCCGTTCTTGATGTTGTCCGGGTTGGCTTCCGGCTTGTCCATCTTGTTCACCGCAACCACGATCGGCACGCCAGCTGCTTTCGCATGCTGTACGGCTTCCTGGGTCTGCGGCATCACGCCGTCATCGGCTGCGACGACGAGAATGACGATGTCGGTGGCCTTCGCACCACGGGCACGCATCGCGGTGAACGCGGCGTGACCGGGGGTGTCGAGGAAGGTGACCATGCCGCGGTCGGTTTCCACGTGGTAGGCGCCGATGTGCTGGGTGATGCCACCCGCCTCACCGGAAGCCACCTTGGCACGACGGATATAGTCGAGCAGCGAGGTCTTACCGTGGTCGACGTGACCCATCACGGTCACCACCGGCGCGCGGGACATGGCCTCGCCTTCGAACTTCAGCGACTCGGCCAGTTGTTCTTCCAGCGCGTTGTCGCTGACCAGCTTGACCTTGTGACCGAACTCTTCGGCGACCAGTTGAGCGGTCTCCTGGTCCAGCACCTGGTTGATGGTCACCGGGGTGCCCATCTTGAACATGAACTTGATGACTTCGGCGGCCTTGATCGACATCTGCTGGGCCAGGTCGGCCACGGTGATGGTTTCGCCAATGGCCACGTCGCGCACCACCGGGCCGGCCGGAGCCTGGAAGCCGTGCTGGTTGCGCTTCTTCATCTTGGCCTTGCCGCGACCGCCACGACGGAAACCGTCGCTCTCTTCGTCGACGCTGCGCGGTGCGACACGCGGAGCCGGCGCCTTCTCCTTGAGGGTCGGGCGATGCTGCGCGTGCTTGCGGTCACGACGCTCGTCTTCGTCGCTGCGCGCCTTCTCGGGGCGACGCACTTCCTCTTTCTTGCGCTCGACTTCGACGACCGGCGCCGCAACCACCGGCTCGCTCAGCGGAGCCGGTGCTGCTGCCGGTGCCGGTGCTTCGCTCGTAGCGGCCGCAGCCTGACGCTTGGCCTCTTCTTCAGCCTTGCGCTTGGCTTCTTCCTCGGCCTTCAGGCGCTCGGCCTCGGCTTCGGCACGCTGAGCCTCGAGCTCGCGCTGCTTCTCGGCCTCGAGCTCTTCCGGGCTGCGCTTGACGAAGGTCTTCTTCTTGCGCACTTCAACGCTGATGGTCTTGCTACCAGCCACCCGCAGGGTGCTGGTGGTCTTGCGCTGCAAGGTAATCTTGCGCGGCTCTTCGACCTTGTCGCCGTGACTGCTCTTGAGATGGGCCAACAGGGCCTGTTTCTCACTATCGGTCACTACTTGTTCGGCATTGTCGTGGGACAAGCCGGCTTCACGCATCTGCTGCAGCAGGCGCTCTACCGGGGTGTCGACCACTTTGGCCAGTTCTTTCACCGTGACTTGCGTCATGCATCTTTCTCCTCAGGCCGCAACCGCTTATTCGAACCAGTGGGCTCGAGCGGCCATGATCAGCTTGCCGGCACGTTCTTCGTCGATGCCGTCGATGTCGAGCAGGTCGTCGATCGACTGCTCGGCCAGGTCTTCACGGGTAATCACGCCGCGCAGCGCAAGCTCTAGAGCCAGCGCCTTGTCCATGCCTTCCAGTTCCAGCAAATCATCTGCCGGATGGGCATCGGCCAACTTCTCCTCGTTGGCGATCGCCTTGGTCAGCAGACGATCCTTGGCCCGTGCACGCAGCTCGTTGACGATCTCCTCGTCGAAGCCATCGATGCTGAGCATTTCTTCCATGGGTACGTAGGCAATCTCTTCGAGACTGGTGAAACCCTCTTCGACCAGGACTTGAGCCAGCTCTTCGTCGACTTCCAGCTCGTCGATGAAGGACTGCATGATGTCGCCGGTTTCCGCCTGCTGCTTGGCCTGGATGTCCGCTTCGGTCATCACGTTCAGGGTCCAGCCGGTCAGCTGGCTGGCCAGGCGTACGTTCTGACCGCCACGGCCGATGGCCTGAGCCAGGTTGTCTTCGGCGACGGCGATGTCCATGGCATGGGCATCTTCGTCGACGATGATCGCTGCCACCTCGGCCGGCGACATGGCGTTGATGACGAACTGCGCGGGGTTGTCGTCCCACAGCACGATATCCACGCGCTCACCGCCCAGCTCGCCGGAAACGGCCTGCACGCGCGAACCGCGCATGCCGATGCAGGCGCCCTGCGGGTCGATGCGCTTGTCCTTGGAGCGCACGGCGATCTTGGCGCGCGAACCCGGATCACGGGAGGCGGCCTTGACGTCGATCAGCCCTTCGGCGATTTCAGGTACTTCGATGCGGAACAGCTCGATCAGCATTTCCGGCGCTGTACGCGACAGGATCAGCTGCGGGCCGCGGTTCTCGGTACGGATTTCCTTGAGCAGGGCACGCAGGCGCACACCGACGCGGAAAGTCTCGCGCGGGATGATGTCTTCGCGGGCCAGCAGCGCCTCGGCATTGTTGCCCAGGTCGACGATGACGTTGTCGCGGGTGACCTTCTTCACGGTACCCGAGATGATCTCGCCCAGACGCTCGCGGTAGGCATCGACCACCTGGGCGCGCTCGGCTTCGCGCACCTTCTGCACGATGACCTGCTTGGCGGTTTGCGCAGCGATGCGACCGAACTCGATGGACTCGACCTTCTCTTCGAGCACATCGCCGATCTTGGCCTTGGCTTCAACGGCCTGCGGCATGTCCTCGGTCAGCTGATAGGCCGGATCTTCGAACTCGGACTCGTCGACCACGGTCCAGCGACGGAAGGTTTCGTAGCTACCGTTCTGACGATTGATCGACACACGCAGATCGACTTCGTCTTCGAAACGCTTCTTGGTGGCGGTCGCCAGAGCCAGCTCCAGCGCCTCGAAAATCACGCCGGCCGGTACACCCTTCTCGTTGGATACCGACTCAACAACCAGCAGTACTTCTTTGCTCATCGTACGCCTCGCCTTTCGCAATCCATTGGTTCTGCGCAATCCGCGTCACGTTCACGCCATTGGCGCTACACCCGTGCGCTGCCGCGCTACCTTCGCGCCATCTGTGTCGCTCGTGCTGCACCGATAGTCGGCAGCCCGGCAGCGACGCAGAATCCGCATCTCAATCAAATCGGGGGATGATATTGGCCTTGTCGATCAGATCGATCGGCAACAGATACTCGTGGTCATCCACCTGTACCACCACGTCCTGCTCCTCCACGCCGCGGAGGAGGCCCTGGAAATTGCGACGCCCCTCGAAGGGCGAGCGCAACTTGATCTTCACCTGCTCACCGACATGCGCCGCGAACTGCTCAAGCGTGAACAACGGTCTATCCATGCCAGGAGAAGAAACTTCCAGCGTGTACTCCGAGGAAATCGGGTCCTCGACGTCGAGCACACCACTGAGCTGACGGCTGACGATCTCGCAATCGTCGATCAGGATGCCATCGGCCTTATCGATATAGACACGCAGCAGCGAATGACGCCCCTGCGACAGGAACTCGATGCCCCAACACTGATAACCGAGCGCTTCGATTACCGGGGCCAACAAGGCCTGCAACTGTTCTAGCTTGCTCGACACTTAACGGCCCTCGTGCATGCTGTGCAAATAAAAAATGGGCGAAACGCCCATCCCTTCAACCCACCGGAAATACCGGCGGACATTGTCTTTCAGCTAACAAAAAGCCCCTGAAAAGGGGCCTGCTGAAACTGGTTGCGGGGGCAGGATTTGAACCTACGACCTTCGGGTTATGAGCCCGACGAGCTACCAGACTGCTCCACCCCGCGTCAAAGCTGGGCCGGAATTATACGGCCACCCCCTGGCGAGGGTCAACCAAACACTCCAGCAACAAGAAAGCCCGCGAACTGCGGGCTTTCTTGAGTATGGTACCGAGGAGGGGACTCGAACCCCTACAGCCTATGGCCACTACCACCTCAAGGTAGCGTGTCTACCAATTCCACCACCTCGGCAAAACTGTTACTGCTCTGGAGCCTCCGGCACATCCGAAGCATCGGATGCTGGAGCTTGCTCTTCGAGCACCGGCACGTCTTCGACCGCCGGCTTTTGCTGGACTTCCAGAACCGCTGGATCTGGCAGACCAACCTGACTCAGTGCATCAGCTTTCTCTTTAGCAAAGAACGCTAAGCCCAAGCTAGTAATGAAAAAACCGGTGGCGAGTATAGCAGTAAACTTACTCAGAAAGGTAGCGGAACCTTGGCTTCCGAAAACAGTTGCCGAAGCACCCGCACCGAAAGAGGCGCCAGCATCAGCACCCTTGCCCTGCTGCAACAGCACCAGAACCACTACACCGATCGCACCCAGCAGGTGCAGAACAACAATGACTGTTTCCAGCATTCTTCAGTTTCCTGCAGCGCGACAGATCGCACCGAATTCATCCGCATTCAGAGAGGCGCCACCTACAAGCCCCCCATCGATATCCTGCATGCCGAACAACTCGGCTGCACTGGCGGCCTTTACACTGCCGCCATAAAGAATTCTCAGCTCACTGGCCACCTGCGCATCCAGCTGCGCGACCTGCGCGCGGATAGCTGCATGGACTTCCTGAGCCTGCTCGGGCGTAGCGGTCAACCCGGTGCCAATGGCCCAGACAGGCTCATAAGCGACAACGGCGTTGTTCAGGGCCTGGACGCCAAGAGCGTCTATCACCGCCGCCAACTGACCACCCACCACACCCAGCGTCGCATTCGCTTCACGCTGCTCACGGGTCTCACCGACGCAGAGCACAGGGGTCAGCCCCGCCTTCTGCACCGCCGCAAACTTGCTAACGACCACCTCGTCACTTTCACCCAGAATCAGGCGACGCTCGGAGTGACCGACCAGCACCAGTTCGCAACCGCCATCGACCAACTGACTCACTGCCAGCTCACCGGTCAAGGCGCCCTGCTCCACCTGCGCTGCGCAATCTTGCGCCCCAACTTTCACTACCTTGCCTGCCAGGCCTTCAACGACCTGCGCGACATGCAGACTGGAGGGAAACACCGCGACATCCACCTCGACAGGCAACTCCTGCCGACGCAACCCTTCGATCAGCTCTGCGACGCTGGCGCGGGTACCGTGCATTTTCCAGTTACCGGCGACCAAGGGGCGACGCATGTTTTACCTCGTCGATCAAAGAGGGCGCAGATGTTACCCAAGAGCACCCTCGGTAGCAAGCTCAATCAAGCACAGACTTCGGCAACAATCTTAGCCAATTCATCGGCATAGCTGCGCACGCTGCTTTCTTCGTCACCTTCGACCATCACTCGCACCAGCGGCTCGGTACCGGACTTGCGCAGCAGTACGCGGCCGCGCCCGGCCATACGCTCGGTCACCCGCGCGCAGGCCTCTTTCACCGAAGGGTGCTCGAGCGGATCGACCGCACCGGACAGGCGCACATTGACCAGCACCTGCGGGCATTTCTTCAGATCGCTGCGCGCCTCGACCAGGCTTTGCCCACGGCGCTTGAGCGCCATCAGCACCTGCAGCGCGGCGATGATCGCATCGCCCGTGGTGGTGTGCTGGAAGCACACCAGATGCCCCGAGTTCTCGCCGCCCAGTTGCCAGTTGCGCGCCAGCAGCTCGGCGATCACGTAACGATCGCCCACCTTGGCGCGAACGAAGGGGATGTTCAGCTCGGCCAGCGCCAGCTCCAGCCCCAGGTTGCTCATCAGCGTGCCGACCACGCCACCGCGCAGCCGCCCACGCTCCTGCAGGTCGCGAGCGATGATGAACAGCAGTTCGTCACCATCGACCACCGCACCATATTGATCGACCATCAGCACGCGGTCGGCGTCGCCGTCGAAGGCGATACCCAGATCGGCCTGCTGCGCCACCACTTCGGCCTGCAACGCGGCGATATGCGTGGAGCCGCAACCGTCGTTGATGTTCAGCCCGTCGGGCTGCGCCGAGATGACCCGCACCTCGGCACCCAGCTCGCGAAACACGCTTGGCGCGACCTTGTAGGCAGCGCCATGGGCGCAATCGATGACGATCTTCAGCCCCTTGAAGCTGGTACCACTGGGCACGCTGCCCTTGCAGAACTCGATATAGCGACCGGAAGCATCGTTGATCCGCGAAGCCTTACCGATCCCGGCAGACTCGACCACCGTCATCGGTTGGTCGAGCAGCTCTTCGATCATCGCCTCGACGTCATCCGGCAGCTTGGTGCCTTCACTGGAGAAGAACTTGATGCCGTTGTCGTCATGCGGATTGTGCGAGGCGCTGATGACGATACCGGCATCGGCCTGGAAGGTCCGGGTCAGATAGGCAATGGCCGGCGTCGGCATCGGGCCGAGCAGTTGCACATCGGCACCCGCTGCAGCGAGGCCGGCCTCCAGGGCCGACTCGAACATGTAGCCGGAAATGCGCGTGTCCTTGCCGATCAGGATGCGGCACTTGCCTTCCTTGCGAAACGCCATGCCCGCCGCCCAGCCGAGCTTGAGCATGAAGTCCGGAGTGATGGGGAACTGCCCGACGCGGCCACGGATGCCATCGGTGCCGAAGTATTTTCTAGCCATAACGCTTTCCTTGTTATTGCGCTGCCTCGACCGCAGCGATCATGCGCACCACGTCCACCGTTTCGGCAACATCGTGCACACGCAGAATATTCGCGCCCTTGGTCAGGGCAAGAGCCGCCAACCCCAGGCTGCCATAGAGCCGCTCGCCGACCTCGTGACCAAGCACCTTGCCGATCATGCTCTTGCGAGAAACGCCTACCAGCAAGGGCCTCCCCAGTGCCAGGAGCTCGCCCATGTGTTTGAACAGGGCGAGATTGTGCTCCAGTGTCTTGGCAAAACCAAAGCCCGGATCGAGCACGATCCGCTCGGCGGGAATACCGGCTGTCGCGCACGCCGCCATGCGCTCGACGAGAAAATCACGCACCTCGACAACGATGTCCGGGTACTGCGGATTGTCCTGCATGGTCCCCGGTTCGCCGCGCATGTGCATCAGACACACCGGCAGACCCGTGTCTGCCGCAGCATCCAGCGCGCCGTCACGCTGCAGCGAGCGTACGTCATTGATCAGCCCGGCCCCAAGCCTCGCGCTTTCGCGCATGACGGCCGGCGTCGAGGTATCCACGGAAATGATCACGTCGAGCTCACGAGCGATGGCTTCGACCATCGGCGCCACGCGCTCCAGCTCCTCGGTCGGCGAAACGCTGCGCGCCCCAGGACGGGTGGACTCCCCCCCGATATCGATCAGCGTCGCACCAGCGGCGACCATCGCCTCGGCATGGCGCAGCGCAGCGTCACGGGCAACGAAGAGACCGCCGTCGGAGAATGAATCGGGCGTGACGTTGAGGATGCCCATCACTTGCGGACGGGACAAATCAAGAAGCCGGCTGCCACAGGGCAGCCGGCTCGGGTATTGCCGTTCGAACATAGACGACCTTAGTGCTCGGCCGCCGGCCCGCCAATGGGCTTCTCGGGACGATCAACCTCGTCGACTTTGGCCTGCGGGGCACCGGAGTCGCCGCCACCGTCCCAACCACGCGGTTCGCGCGGCTCGCGACCGTTCATGATGTCGTCGATCTGCTCGGCGTCGATGGTTTCGTACTTCATCAGCGCTTCGGCCATGGCGTCGAGCTTGTCGCGGTTTTCCACCAGCAGCTTTTTGGCGGTGGCGTAGCACTCGTCGATGATGCGGCGCACCTCTTCGTCGATCTGCTTGGCGGTTTCACCGGACACATTGCTGTGCTGGCTGCCCATGCTACGACCGAGGAACACTTCGCCCTCTTCTTCGGCATACATCAGCGGGCCGAGCTTCTCGGACAGGCCCCACTTGGTGACCATGTTCTTGGCCAGCTGCGTGGCGCGCATGATGTCGTTGGATGCACCGGTGGTGACACCATCGAAGCCCAGGGTCATTTCCTCGGCGATACGGCCACCGAACAGCGAGCAGATCTGACTGATCAGGGCGCGCTTGCTGAGGCTGTAGCGATCCTCTTCCGGCAGGAACATGGTCACGCCCAGGGCACGACCGCGCGGAATGATGGAAACCTTGTAGACCGGATCGTGCTCGGGCACCAGACGACCGACGATGGCGTGGCCCGCCTCGTGGAACGCGGTGTTGAGCTTCTCCTTGTCGGACATGACCATGGTCTTGCGCTCGGCGCCCATCATGATCTTGTCTTTGGCGAGCTCGAATTCCTTCATCTCCACCAGGCGCTTGCCAGCACGAGCGGCGAACAGCGAGGCTTCGTTGACCAGATTGGCCAGATCGGCACCGGAGAAACCCGGGGTACCGCGTGCGATGACCGCCGGATTGACGTCGTCGCCCATCGGCACCTTGCGCATGTGCACTTTCAGAATCTGTTCGCGACCGCGGATATCCGGCAGGCCGACCACCACCTGACGGTCGAAGCGGCCGGGACGCAGCAGCGCCGGGTCCAGAACGTCCGGACGGTTGGTGGCTGCGATGACGATGATGCCGTCGTTCATCTCGAAGCCATCCATCTCCACCAGCAGCTGGTTGAGGGTCTGCTCACGCTCGTCGTGACCGCCGCCCATGCCGGCGCCACGATGGCGACCGACGGCATCGATCTCGTCGATGAAGATGATGCACGGCGCGTGCTTCTTGGCCTGGTCGAACATGTCGCGCACGCGGCTGGCACCGACGCCGACGAACATCTCGACGAAGTCGGAACCGGAAATGGTGAAGAACGGCACTTTCGCTTCGCCGGCCACGGCCTTGGCCAGCAGCGTCTTGCCGGTACCCGGCGAGCCGACCATCAGCACGCCACGCGGGATGCGGCCACCCAGGCGCTGGAACTTGCCCGGATCGCGAAGAAATTCCACCAGCTCGCTGACCTCTTCCTTGGCCTCGTCGCAACCGGCGACGTCGGCGAAGGTGGTCTTGACCTGGTCTTCGGAGAGCAGGCGCGCCTTGGACTTGCCGAAGCTCATCGGCCCGCCCTTGCCACCAGCGCCGCCCTGCATCTGGCGCATGAAGAACATGAACACAGCAATGATCACAAGAATCGGGAAGCTGGCCACCAGCAGCTGGGTCCAGATGCTCTGCTGCTCGGGCTGCTTGCCTTCGATGACCACGTTGTTGTCGATCAGGTCACCGATCAGGCCACCGTCCTGAATCGCCGGGCGGATGGTCTTGAAGCCTTCGCCGTCGGTGCGCTTGCCGGTGATCACGTAACCATCGACGGTGACGCGCTCGACGCGCCCTTCCTTCACCTGCTCGATGAATTGCGAGTAGCTCAGGGTCTGCGGCTCGCTCGGGCTGGAGAAGTTGTTCATCACGGTAACCAGTACCGCCGCGATGATCAGCCACAGGATCAGATTCTTTGCCATGTCGTTCAATTAGCTACCCTCTGAAGCAGGCCTCGTGGCGAAGCGGGCTTCCCATGACGACCAGTGATATACCGACTAACTTACACCAAACGCCCGCATCCCGCAGGCGCCGTCTGTAACCCTTTATGAGGTTTCTGCCACTGAGACCGACAGGGCGGACACCAGTTTCAACTCACAAGCCGCGAAAGCCACGCGCCAACAAATACTGCTCACGCGAACGATCGCGCGAGGACAGCGGTTTGCGCATCTGCACCTTGTCGAAGCTGTCGCGCACCTGCCTGTGGTAGGTGTCGAAGCCTTCACCCTGGAAAATCTTGATGAGGAAATCGCCGCCGGGGCGCAGCACGCGCCCGGCCAGATCCAGCGCCAGTTCGCACAGGTACATGGCGCGCGGCTGATCGGCCGCCCTCACCCCACTCATATTGGGGGCCATATCGGAAATAACAAGGTCGACCGGATTCTCGCCAATGGCCTCGAGAATGCGCGCGAAGACCGCATCGTCGGTGAAGTCGCCCTGAATGAAGGTGACATCGGGAATGCTGTCCATTTCCAGAATGTCCGAGGCGATCAGACGCCCCTTGTCGCCGATCACCCGACTGGTGACCTGCGACCAGCCGCCCGGCGCGGCGCCGAGATCGACCACGGTCATGCCCGGACGCAGGATGCGATCCTTCTCCTGGATCTCCAGCAGCTTGTAGCTGGCGCGCGAGCGATAGCCGTCCTTCTGCGCCATCTTCACGTAAGGATCATCGAAATGTTCTTTCAGCCAACGCTGGCTGGTCTTGGAACGTGCCACTGAAACCTCGAACTCAACGGGCCATGAATAACTGCGCGGGCTCGGGTAAGATAGGCGCCGTTTTCCAGACCGAATTAGGTACTAACGATTATGCCGCTCACTCAAGAGCAGAAGAAACAATTCAAATCTATCGGCCACCACCTGAAACCTGTATTGATCGTGGCGGACAATGGTTTGACCGAGGGCGTGCTGGCCGAACTGGACCGCGCACTCAACGACCACGAGCTGATCAAGGTACAGCTGCGCCTCGCCGAACGCGAGGATCGTCAGGCCGCCATCACCGCCCTGTGCGAAGCCGGCCGCGCCGAACTGGTGCAATCGATCGGCAAGGTCGCCCTGCTCTATCGCAAGAACCCCAAGCCCAATCGCAACCTGTCCAACGTGATTCGTTATCAGGGCTGAGCAGGCGCGGGAGCGGACTCATTCGCGGCTGGGCAGGCATCACACCAAGCCCTGGTCGCAAATGACTCGCTCCTGCACAGGCTGCTAGCGCCTGAGTGGCGCGCCTGGCACAGGCTGCAGCACCAGCAGCAACCCGCAGAAAGCCATCACCAGATAGCTGAAGCGTAGCCAGTACTGGGCCTCGGGCCAGTAGTGCAGCGTCACAAAGTAACTCAGGGCCATGACCGCAACGGTCAACAGCAACTGCCCACGCATATCCCGCAGCAGACTCGGCAACCCCTCGCTTCGCAGCAGGGCGAAGGCCTGCAGCGCAACGCAGACTGCCGCCAGGCCGACCAGCAGCGGCACCAGGCGCTCGGCTATCTCCTGCACCAGCAAGGGCGCCAGGCCCGTCTGGCCGATGGCAGGCAGAATGACGAACTGCAACAACCACAAGCCGCCGACCCAGAGGGTCTGGGCCAGCTGCCAACTGACGGCAGCGGCCCGCGACGGCTGTTGCGGCTTAAATGTGGCGGACTTCGACAATCTCGTACTCGACCAGGCCACTGGGGGTCTGCACGCCGACCACGTCACCCTCGCTCTTGCCCACCAGGGCACGGGCAATGGGCGAACCGACGGAGATCTTGCCCTGCTTGATGTCGGCTTCGTCTTCGCCAACGATCTGGTAGGTCACGCTTTCGTCAGTCTCGACGTTGGCGATTTCCACCGTGGTGCCGAAGATCACCTTGCCGGTGTGCTCGATGCTGGTGACATCGATGATCACCGCATTCTGCAGGCGACCTTCGATATCACGCACGCGCGCCTCGACCATACCCTGCTCTTCACGCGCGGCATGGTATTCGGCGTTTTCCTTGAGGTCGCCCAGTTCGCGAGCCTCGGCGATCGCCTGGCTCAGTGCGGGACGACGCACCTTGGTCAGGTGCGCCAGCTCTTCTTCCAGGGCGCGAGCGCCCTGGACGGTCATGGGGTACTTGTTCATGCCTTGATTCCTGCATGCAGATCCTGCAGCCGGCGCACGGTCTTCTCGGGACCGAACTTGAGCGCCTCACAGACCGCCTGACCCGCCGCGATGGTGGTGGTGCAGTAGATCTTGTGCTGCAGAGCGTTACGACGGATCGAGTAGGAGTCAGCGATGGATTGACGCCCCTCGGTGGTATTGATGATCAGGGTGACTTCGTCGTTCTTGATCATGTCGACCACGTGCGGACGACCTTCGGTCACCTTGTTCACGCGGCGTACCGGCAGGCCGGCAGCCTCGATCACCTTGGCGGTACCGGCAGTGGCGACCACTTCGAAGCCCAGGCTGACCAGATCGCGTGCGACCTGAACGGCCTCGGCCTTGTCGTCCTCACGCACGCTGATGAAGGCGCAACCGGAATTCGGCAGGATCTCGCTGGCACCCAGCTGGGCCTTGGCGAAGGCTTCGCCGAAGCTGTCGCCGACGCCCATGACTTCACCGGTGGACTTCATCTCCGGGCCGAGGATCGGGTCGACGCCCGGGAACTTGGCGAAGGGGAACACCGCTTCCTTGACGCTGAAGAACGGCGGGATGATTTCCTTGGTGTAGCCGACTTCGGCCAGGGTCTTGCCGGCCATGACGCGCGCCGCCACCTTGGCCAGCGACTCGCCGACGCACTTGGAAACGAACGGCACGGTACGCGAGGCGCGCGGGTTCACTTCGATGACGTAGATGTCCTCACCCTGCACGGCCATCTGCACGTTCATCAGGCCGACCACGCCGAGCTCCAGAGCCATCTTCTTGACCTGCTCGCGAATCTCGTCCTGGATGTGCGCCGGCAGCGAGTACGGCGGCAGCGAGCAGGCGGAGTCACCGGAGTGCACGCCGGCCTGTTCGATATGCTGCATGAT
Source organism: Pseudomonas sp. GD04158 (assembly GCF_029834875.1). Lineage (NCBI taxonomy): Bacteria > Pseudomonadati > Pseudomonadota > Gammaproteobacteria > Pseudomonadales > Pseudomonadaceae > Pseudomonas > Pseudomonas sp. GD04158. Next base: position 106,033 of record NZ_JAODYT010000001.1, read on the forward strand.
CGCACCGATCACCACGGTCTCGCCGTCGCTGACCGCGTCCACGTCCACTTCGATGGCGCAGTTGAGGAAGCGATCCAGCAGTACCGGGCTGTCGTTGGACACCTTCACCGCTTCGCGCATGTAGCGCTTGAGCTCTTCTTCCTGATAGACGATTTCCATCGCCCGACCGCCCAGCACGTAGGACGGACGCACCACCATCGGGTAACCGATGCCCTTGGACAGCGCCAGGGCTTCGTCTTCGCTGCGCGCAGTGGCGTTGGCCGGCTGACGCAGGTTCAGGCGCTGCACCATCTGCTGGAAGCGCTCGCGGTCTTCGGCGCGGTCGATGGCCTCGGGGCTGGTGCCGATGATCGGCACGCCGGCTTCTTCCAGGGCGCGGCAGATCTTCAGCGGGGTCTGGCCGCCGTACTGCACGATCACGCCTTTGGGCTGCTCGACGCGGACGATTTCCAGCACGTCCTCCAGGGTCACCGGCTCGAAGTACAGGCGGTCGGAGGTGTCGTAGTCGGTGGAGACGGTTTCCGGGTTGCAGTTGACCATGATGGTCTCGAAACCGTCTTCACGCATGGCCAGTGCGGCGTGTACACAGCAGTAGTCGAACTCGATGCCCTGGCCGATACGGTTCGGACCGCCGCCGAGGATCATGATCTTCTCGCGGTTCGACGCGTTGGCCTCGCACTCTTCCTCGTAGGTCGAGTACATATAGGCGGTGTCGGTGGCGAATTCGGCGGCGCAGGTGTCCACGCGCTTGTACACCGGCAGCACTTTCAGCTTGTGGCGGTGGGCACGCAGGCTCTTCTCGGAAACGCCCAGCAGCTTGGCCAGACGCGCATCGGAGAAGCCCTTGCGCTTGAGCTTGAACATCAGGTCGTAGTCGATGGCGGACAGGCCGAGGGTCTGCACGGTGGCTTCGTCCTTGATCAGATCCTCGATCTGCACCAGGAACCACTCGTCGATACGGGTCAGCTCGAACACTTCGGCAACGCTCTTGCCGGCGCGGAAGGCATCGGCCACGTACCAGATACGGTCGGCGCTGGGCACGGTCAGCTCGCGACGCAGGGTGCTCTCGGCTTCCGGGTCGTTCAGGTCGAGCTTCGGATCGAAGCCGGCAACGCCGACTTCCAGACCGCGCAGGGCCTTCTGCACCGACTCCTGGAAGGTACGGCCGATGGCCATGACTTCACCCACGGACTTCATCTGGGTGGTCAGGCGGGCATCGGCCTTGGGGAATTTCTCGAAGGCGAAGCGCGGGACCTTGGTTACCACGTAATCGATGGCCGGCTCGAACGACGCCGGGGTGCGACCGCCAGTGATGTCGTTGGACAGCTCGTCGAGGGTGTAGCCGACCGCCAGCTTGGCGGCGATCTTGGCGATGGGGAAGCCGGTGGCCTTGGAGGCCAGTGCCGAGCTGCGCGACACGCGCGGGTTCATCTCGATCACCACCATGCGCCCGGTGTTCGGGCAGATGCCGAACTGCACGTTGGAGCCGCCGGTTTCCACGCCGATCTCACGCAGCACCGCCAGCGAGGCGTTGCGCATGATCTGGTATTCCTTGTCGGTCAGGGTCTGCGCCGGGGCCACGGTGATGGAGTCGCCGGTGTGTACGCCCATCGGGTCGAAGTTCTCGATGGAGCAGACGATGATGCAGTTGTCCTTCTTGTCACGGACCACCTCCATCTCGTATTCCTTCCAGCCGATCAGCGATTCGTCGATCAGCAGCTCGTTGGTCGGCGACAGGTCCAGACCGCGGGCGCAGATTTCTTCGAATTCTTCACGGTTGTAGGCGATGCCGCCGCCGGTGCCGCCCATGGTGAAGCTGGGGCGGATGATGCAGGGGAAGCCCACCATCTCCAGCACGCCGTAGGCTTCTTCCATGCTGTGGGCGATACCCGAACGCGGGCAGGCCAGGCCGATGTCCTTCATGGCCTTGTCGAAGCGCGAGCGGTCTTCGGCCTTGTCGATGGTGTCGGCGTTGGCACCGATCATCTCGACGCCGAACTTTTCCAGCACGCCGTGGCGCTCCAGGTCCAGGGCGCAGTTCAGCGCGGTCTGGCCGCCCATGGTCGGCAGCAGCGCGTCCGGACGCTCCTTCTCGATGATCTTGGCCACGGTGGCCCACTTGATCGGCTCGATGTAGGTGGCGTCGGCCATGGCCGGGTCGGTCATGATGGTGGCCGGGTTGGAGTTCACCAGGATGACGCGGAAACCTTCTTCCTTCAGCGCCTTGCACGCCTGGGCGCCGGAGTAGTCGAACTCGCAGGCCTGGCCGATGACGATGGGGCCGGCGCCGAGGATCAGGATGCTTTTGATGTCTGTACGTTTTGGCATAGCGGTTACTCGAATCCTTGGGTCAGTCGGCGGGGCTTAGCGGCGCTTGGCCATGGCTTCGATGAAGCGGTCGAACAGCGGGGCCACGTCGTGCGGGCCGGGGCTCGCCTCCGGGTGGCCCTGGAAGCTGAAGGCGTCCTTGTCGGTGAGCTCGATACCCTGCAGGGTGCCGTCGAACAGCGACTTGTGGATCGGCCGCAGGTTGCTCGGCAGGCTGCCTTCATCCACGGCGAAACCGTGGTTCTGGCTGGTGATCATCACCACGCCGGTATCCAGGTCCTGCACCGGGTGGTTGGCGCCGTGGTGGCCGTGGCCCATCTTCAGGGTCCTGGCGCCGGAGGCCAGGGCCAGCAGCTGGTGGCCGAGGCAGATGCCGAACACCGGAATCTCGGTTTCCAGAATTTCCTTGATCGCCTTGATCGCATAGTCGCACGGCTCGGGGTCGCCAGGGCCGTTGGAGAGGAACACGCCATCGGGATTCAGGGCCAGCACTTCGCTGGCCGGCGTCTGCGCCGGTACCACGGTCAGGCGGCAGCCACGGGCGACCAGCATGCGCAGGATGTTCAGCTTCACGCCGTAGTCATAGGCAACCACGTGATACGGCAGGTCGGCAGCGGCGATCTCCGGATGGCTGTCGCTTTCCAGGTTCCACACGCTGGAGCGCCACTCGTAAGACTTGTCGCAGGTGACTTCCTTGGCCAGGTCCATACCCTTGAGGCCCGGGAAACTGCGCGCCAGTTCCAGCGCTTTCTCTTCGGTGGCGTCGTCACCGACCAGGATGCAGCCGTTCTGCGAGCCTTTCTCGCGCAGGATGCGGGTCAGGCGGCGGGTATCGATACCGGCGATGGCGACGGTGCCGTTCGCTTTCAGGTACTCGTCCAGCGGTTGCTTGTCGCGCCAGTTGCTGGAGGTCAGCGGCAGGTCGCGAATGATCAGGCCAGCAGCCCAGACGCGATTGGACTCGGCATCTTCCGGGGTGGTACCGGTGTTGCCGATGTGCGGGTAAGTCAGGGTGACGATCTGCTGGGCATAGGACGGATCGGTAAGGATTTCCTGATAGCCGGTCATGGCGGTGTTGAACACCACCTCTCCGATCGTCTGGCCATCGGCCCCGATGGAATCGCCGCGAAAAATGCTGCCGTCAGCAAGGGCCAAAATGGCAGGTTTGGGGGCTGGCTTAGTCAAGAAGACCTCCGTCTCGATCAAGGCTTGAAGCAAACGCAGGTTGTAAAAAAGCGGGATGACGTGTGAAGGTCATCCCGCTTTTTTATTTGAGCCATTCTGCGTAACTTTAGTGGACACACTAAAACAGGAAGCTTACAGGAAAACCCTTTTTCGGTCCACCCGATAAGACGCCCAGTCACACATTCGCGTCAGCGCAGCCCCAGCACGTCCTGCATGTCGTACAGGGCAGGCGAACGCTGCTGCAGCCACAGCGCCGAACGCACCGCGCCCTTGGCAAAGGTCATGCGGCTGGAAGCCTTGTGGGTGATCTCCACACGCTCGCCGTCGGCGGCGAACAGCACGGTGTGATCCCCTACCACGTCGCCGGCACGCACGGTGGCGAAACCGATGGTCTCGCGCTCGCGCGCCCCGGTCTGACCTTCGCGGCCATACACGGCGACCTTCTGCAGATCACGCCCCAGCGCATCGGCGACCACTTCACCCATGCGCAGCGCCGTGCCGGACGGCGCATCGACCTTGTGCCGGTGATGCGCTTCGATTATCTCGATATCCACGTCATCGCCCAGCACGCGGGCGGCGGTATCCAGCAGCTTCAGGCACAGGTTGACGCCGACGCTGAAGTTGGCGGCGAAGACGATCGGGATCTGCTTGGCCGCTTCGCTCAGCTGCTGCTTCTCTTCCACGGTAAAGCCGGTGGTGCCGATCACCATGGCCTTGCCGGCCTGACGGCAGACCTCCAGGTTCTTCAGCGTTACCGACGGGTGGGTGAAATCGATCAGCACGTCGAAATCATCGACCACCGCCGCCAGATCACCCGCCAGGGTCACGCCGATCTTGCCCAGGCCGACCAACTCACCGGCATCGGCACCGATCAGGCTGCTGTCGGCGCGATCGATGGCCGCGCTGAGCGTTGCGCCCTCGGCCTGACTCACGGCCTCGATCAGGGTCTTGCCCATGCGCCCGGCGGCGCCCATCACTGCAATACGTTGCATACATCAGCTCCAAGCCGTCGCCCCGGCATTGCCGGGGCGCTTTGGGGTTAAACGTCGCCGAAGAAGCGCTTGACGCCCTCGAACCAGCCACTGGCCTTGGGCGAGTGGGAGTCATCGCCCTGCAGCGACTTGCGGAACTCATCGAGCAGCTCGCGCTGACGCTTGTTCAGGTTGACCGGCGTTTCCACCGCGACCCGGCACATCAGATCGCCCGCCGCGCCGCCGCGCACCGGGGCCACGCCCTTGCCGCGCAGACGGAACAGCTTGCCGGTCTGGGTGCCTTCGGGGATCTTCAGCTTGACCCGGCCATCGAGGGTCGGCACTTCCAGCTCGCCGCCCAGCGCCGCATCGGCGAAGCTGATCGGCACTTCGCAGTACAGGTGCTTGCCGTCACGCTGGAAGATCGCATGCTCACGGACGTTGACCACCACGTAGAGGTCACCAGCCGGACCGCCATGCGTACCGGCCTCGCCCTCGCCGGACAGGCGAATGCGGTCACCGGTATCGACGCCCGGCGGCACCTTGACCGACAGGGTCTTGCTCTCTTCCACGCGCCCCTGACCGTGGCAGCTGCCGCAGGGGTCGGTGATCATCTTGCCGCTGCCGTGGCAGCGCGGGCAGGTCTGCTGCACGGAGAAGAAGCCCTGCTGCATGCGCACCTGACCGATACCACCACAGGTGGTACAGGTGACCGGGCTGGTGCCCTTCTTGGCGCCGGTACCATCGCAGGTCTTGCAGCCGACCAGGGTCGGCACGCGAATGGTCACGGTGGTGCCGCGCACCGCTTCTTCCAGGTCCAGCTCCAGGGTGTAGCGCAGATCCGAGCCGCGCTGGGCGCCGCCGCGCGAGCCACCGCGGCCACCGCCGAAGAAGTCGCTGAACACGTCGCCGAAGATGTCGGAGAAGTTGGCACCGCCGAAACCGGCGCCACCGCCGCCGCCCATCTGCGGGTCGACGCCGGCATGGCCGTACTGGTCGTAGGCCGAACGCTTGCCGGCGTCGGAGAGCACTTCGTAGGCCTCGTTGGCCTCCTTGAATTTCTCTTCGGCGCCCTTGTCATCCGGGTTGCGGTCCGGGTGGTACTTCATCGCCAAACGCCGATAAGCCTTCTTCAATTCGGCTTCGCTGGCGCCGCGCTCGACCCCCAGTACCTCGTAATAGTCACGTTTTGCCATAGTTGTGCTGCACTCTCAGATTCGTGAGCTCCAGATACGCCGACGCGGGAGAAGGCTCCCGCGCGGCGAATCCTGCCCGTCGCGAGCGACGGTGGAGCGTAAAGAAGAGGCGGCCCGCTTGCCGGGCCGCGTCCCTTACTTGTTCTCCTTGACCTCTTCGAACTCAGCGTCGACCACGTCGTCGGCAGCGTCCTTCGGCTCTTCCGCGCCCGGCTGAGCGGCGCCCTGCGGCTGCTCGGCATACATCTTCTGCGCCAGCGGCGTGGTGGCTTCGGACAGTGCGTTCATCTTGGCCTCGATGGCGGTCTTGTCGTCCCCCTTCACGGCCACTTCCAGCTCGCCGATGGCCTTCTCGATGGCCGCCTTCTCGTCGGCAGTGGCCTTGTCGCCCGCTTCGGTGAGCATCTTGCGGGTGGCATGCACCAGCTGATCGCCCTGGTTGCGCGCGGTGGCCAGCTCCTCGAACTTGCGGTCTTCCTCGGCGTTGGCCTCGGCATCACGCACCATCTGCTGGATCTCTTCCTCGGACAGACCGGAGTTGGCCTTGATCACGATGGACTGCTGCTTGCCGGTGGCCTTGTCCTTGGCGGACACGTGCAGGATGCCGTTGGCGTCGATATCGAAGGTCACCTCGATCTGCGGCACGCCACGCGGAGCCGGCGGAATCTCGGCCAGGTCGAACTTGCCGAGGGACTTGTTCTGCGCAGCCTGCTTACGCTCGCCCTGCAGCACGTGAATGGTCACGGCGCTCTGGTTGTCGTCGGCAGTGGAGAACACCTGCGACTTCTTGGTCGGGATGGTGGTGTTCTTTTCGATCAGTGCGGTCATCACGCCGCCCATGGTTTCGATACCCAGGGTCAGCGGGGAGACGTCCAGCAGCAGCACGTCCTTGACGTCACCAGCCAGTACCGCGCCCTGAATGGCAGCGCCCATGGCCACGGCTTCGTCCGGGTTGACGTCCTTGCGCGGCTCCTTGCCAAAGAACTCGGCAACGGTCTTCTGCACCAGCGGCATACGGGTCTGGCCGCCGACCAGGATCACGTCGTCGATCTTGCTGACGTCGATACCGGCGTCCTTCAGCGCGATACGGCACGGCTCGATGGTGCGCTGCACCAGGTCCTCGACCAGCGACTCGAGCTTGGAACGGGAGATCTTCACGTTCAGGTGCTTCGGACCGGTGGCGTCTGCAGTGATGTACGGCAGGTTGACGTCGGTCTGCTGGCTCGAGGATAGCTCGATCTTGGCCTTCTCGGCAGCTTCCTTCAGGCGCTGCATGGCCAGCGGGTCGCCCTTGAGGTTCATGCCGGTTTCTTTCTTGAATTCGTCGACGAGGTAATCGATCAGGCGAATGTCGAAGTCTTCACCACCGAGGAAGGTGTCACCGTTGGTGGCCAGCACTTCGAACTGGTGCTCGCCGTCGACTTCGGCGATCTCGATCACCGACACGTCGAAGGTACCGCCACCCAGGTCGTAGACGATCACGGTGTGGTCGCCCTTGGCCTTGTCCATGCCATAGGCCAGCGCCGCCGCGGTCGGCTCGTTGATGATGCGCTTGACGTCGAGACCGGCGATGCGACCGGCATCCTTGGTGGCCTGACGCTGGCTGTCGTTGAAGTAGGCCGGCACGGTGATCACCGCTTCGGTCACCGGCTCGCCCAGGTAGTCCTCGGCGGTCTTCTTCATCTTCTTCAGCACTTCGGCGCTGATCTGCGGTGGCGCCATCTTCTGGCCGTTCACTTCGACCCAGGCGTCGTTGTTGTCCGCCTTGACGATCTTGTACGGCACCATCTGGATGTCTTTCTGCACGACGTCTTCGTCGAAACGACGACCGATCAGACGCTTAACCGCGTACAGGGTGTTGTGCGGGTTGGTGACGGCCTGACGCTTGGCCGACTGACCAACCAGGATTTCGCCATCGTTGGCGTAAGCGATGATGGACGGCGTGGTGCGAGCGCCTTCGGCGTTCTCCAGCACCTTGACGTTGCCGTTTTCCAGAATGGAGACGCAGGAGTTGGTGGTCCCCAGGTCGATACCGATGATTTTGCCCATGAAAATTCTCCCGAAACTTTGATTTTTCCGGCGCCTCGTTTCTCAGGCGCCGGCAGCACTAAAACGCTTGACTGAAAAATGGGGTCGCCCCCGAAAATTTCAAGCCTGCTCGTCGATGGACGGCGGCGGCGTGGTCGGCGCCTTGCTGACCACGACCATGGCCGGGCGCAGCAGACGACCGTTGAGCAGATAACCCTTCTGGAACACCTTGAGCACCGAGTTCGGCTCGACGTGGGTGCTTTCTTCCATCGCCATGGCCTGATGGTGCTCCGGGTTGAACGGCTCGCCATGCGGCTCGACCGCCTCGAGCTGATGACGCGCCAGGGTGTCGATGAACAGCTTGAGGGTCAGTTGCATGCCCTCGCGCACGCCCTTGATCGCCTCGTCGTCCGGGCTCGACAGCTCCAGGCCGCGCTCCAGGCTATCGACGACCGGCAGCAGATCGTTGGCGAACTTCTCCAGTGCGAACTTGTGCGCCTTCTCCACATCCTGCTCGGCGCGACGACGTACGTTCTGCAGCTCGGCCGCCATGCGCAGCGACTGATCCTGCGCCGCAGCCAGCTGCTCTTCCAGGGCCTGCACGCGAGCCGCCAGGTCGTCGCTCGGCGCGGCATTCTCGGCCGCCTGCGCTTCGGGGTTCTGCGTATCCAGGTTCTGTTCGTCAGCCATGCCTTCCTCCTCTCGATTGAATCGGCGCGAGTCAAGCCCGCGCACCTGCCGCCTATATGGAGCCAATTCCACAGCTTTCAAGGGGCGATAGCGAGGATTGCCAGGAAAAGAAAAAACACTGTATAAATAACCAGACATCAATTCGGGAGCGTTCGCCATGCTGGTGCACCTGTCCATTCACAACTACGCCATCGTCGACCACCTCGACCTCGAACTGGACGGCGGCATGAGCGCCATCAGCGGCGAGACCGGCGCGGGCAAGTCGATCATGCTCGACGCCCTCGGTCTGTGCCTGGGCGATCGCGCCGACAGCGGCGTGGTACGCCCCGGTGCAGACAAGGCGGACATTCTCGCCAGCTTCGACCTGGCGGACATCCCCGAAGCGCGTGCCTGGCTCGCCGAGCGCGACCTGGACAGCGACGGCCCGTGCATCCTGCGCCGGGTGATCACCGCCGAAGGCCGCTCGCGCGGCTATATCAATGGCAGCCCCTGCCCGCAGGCCGACCTCAAGGCCCTCGGCGAGCTGATCATCGATATCCACAGCCAGCACGAACACCAATCGCTGCTCAAGACCGACACCCACCGCCGCCTGCTCGACGAGTACGCCGGCAGCCAGGAACTGGCGCGCCAGGTGCAGCTGGCCGCACAGCGCTGGAAACAGACGCGCAACGAGCTGGAGCGCATCTCGAGCCAGGGCGACGAGCAGCGCGCCCGTCATCAGTTGCTCAGCTACCAGCTCGAAGAACTGGAGAACCTTGCTCTCGGCGAAAACGAACTGGAACAGCTGGAACAGGAGCACAAGGCCCTGAGCAATGCCGAGGCACTACTCGGCGCCTGCCGCCAGGTGCTGGAGCTGTGCAGCGAGAGCGATGCCGGCAACGTGCTGTCGGCACTCACCGCCAGCCTCAACCGCCTCGGCGCTTTCGGCGGCCAGGGCGGCGCGCTGGCGGAAGCGAGCAACCTGCTGGCCAGCGCACAGATCCAGGTCGAGGAAGCCGTGGGCGAACTGAACCGCTTCGTCGATCACTTCGATGCGGACCCGCAGCGCCAGCAATTTCTCGAAGAACGCCTGGACAGCATCTACACCCTGGCGCGCAAGCACCGCATCCAGCCCGGCGAACTGGCCGCCCTGCAGCAGCAGCTGTTCGAGGAGCTGGAAAACCTCAACGCCGACGACCAGGCCGGCGAACGCCTGAGCGAAGAACTGGCCGCCTATGAACGTCATTATCAGGAAAAGGCCGCCGAGCTCAGCGCCCTGCGCAGCAGTGCCGCCGAGCGCCTGGCCGCCGCCGTGGAGCAGGAAATGCAGGCGCTGGGCATGCCGGGCGGGCGTTTCAGCATCCAGCTGCAGGCAATCAACAGCGAAGAGCCGCATGCCAATGGCCTGGAGGCCGTGGAGTTCCTGGTCAGCGCCAACCCCGGTCAGCCGCTGCGCGGCCTGGCCAAGGTCGCCTCGGGTGGCGAGCTGTCACGCATCAGCCTGGCGATTCAGGTGATCACCGCGCAGACCTCGCGCGTGCCGACCCTGGTATTCGACGAGGTGGACGTCGGCATTGGCGGCCCCACCGCCGAAGTGGTCGGCCAGCTGCTGCGCCGCCTGGGCGAACGCGGCCAAGTGCTGTGCGTCACCCACCTGCCGCAGGTCGCCGCGCAGGGCCATCAGCATCTGTTCGTGCACAAGCGCCGCGGCGTCGACGCCACTTCCACTGCCGTGAGCAAGCTGGATGAGACCGGCCGCGTCGAGGAGATCGCACGCATGCTCGGCGGCGTCGACCTGACCGAAGAATCCCTGGCGCATGCCCGCAAGATGGTCACCAACGCCCAGGCGGCCTGAAACGACGCAGCCGGCCGCAATCCGCAAGCCCCGGCTTGCAGCCGGGCGAGGCCAAAGCAAAAAAGGCGACCCTAGGGTCGCCTTTCTCATTGCCGCAGAAGCATCAGCTCTTCTTGCGCACGTACAGCACCAGGTTGTGATCGACCAGCTCGAAACCGTGCTCCTTGACGATTTCCTTCTGGCGCTTCTCGATCTCGGCGTCGAAGAACTCGATCACTTCGCCGGAATCGACACAGACCATGTGATCGTGGTGGCCACTGTCGGCCAGTTCGAACACCGCATGGCCGCCATCGAAGTTGTGACGCACCACCAGACCAGCAGCCTCGAACTGGGTCAACACGCGGTACACGGTCGCCAGACCGACGTCTTCACCGGCTTCCATCAGTGCCTTGTAGACGTCTTCCGCACTCATGTGGCGGTGCTCGGCGTTGTCCAGCATCTGCAGGATTTTGACCCGTGGCAAGGTCACCTTCAGTCCAGCTTTGCGCAGTTCGTTATTTTCAACCATGGTCTGCTTTCTCATGGATGCTGCTTCGCAGCATCCTTCAATACGGGTATGATCCGGGGTTCAAGTTGCCCAAGATAGTGGAAGTCACCCTCCGATGCAAAAAACCAAGCTCTTGCTGACCAGCCTGTCGCTGACCGGGCTCTTCGCACTCGCCGGTTGTTCATTCCCCGGGGTTTACAAGATCGACATTCAACAGGGCAATGTCGTGACACAGGACATGATAGACCAGCTGCGCCCGGGAATGACCCGACGCCAAGTGCGGTTTATCATGGGCAACCCGCTGATCACCGACACCTTCCACGCCGACCGCTGGGACTACCTATACAGCATGCAACCCGGCGGCACCCAGCGCCTGCAGGAACGCGTCAGCCTGGTGTTCGACGGCAACGATCAACTGGTCGGCCTGGCCGGCGACTTCATGCCCGGCGTCAGCCGCGATCAGGCCATCATGGGCGAAGGCAGCGACACCAGCAGCGCGCAGCCGCAAGCCAGACCGCAGAGCGAAACGCCGCCGGCGCCCGGCTCGTTGCTGGAGCAGATCCAGCGCGAAGTGGACCAGGTGGAAACCGTTCCGGTCCCCACGCCAGAGCCGCTGGACACCGATCCGCAGTAACACGCGGACACGAAAAAGCCCGGAATCTTCCGGGCTTTTTTGCATCTGGCGATCGCTCCAGTAGAGACGACAACCCCATCAGGCCGGCTCTTCGCCCTCTTCCCTGGCTTTGGCCTTGGCTGCACGCTGCTTGCGCACCTCCTTGGGATCCGCGATCAAGGGTCGGTAGATCTCGACCCGCTCGCCCTCCTCGAGCACCCGCTCCTCGGGCTTGGCGACCGCCTTGCCGAAGATGCCCAAGGGCGCGTGATGCAGGTCCAGTTCGGGAAAGAACTGCTGCATGCCCGAACGCAGCGCCGCCTCGCGCACCGTGGTGCCAACCGGTACGGAAAGGCGCAGCAGCTTCTGCCTGTCGGCCAGGGCGTAGACCACCTCTATGGCGATGTTGGGATTATCCATGCAGTTGCTTGGCTCGCTGGCAGAAGGCATCGACCATGGTGTTGGCTGCCTGATTGAACAGGGGGCCGAGCGTGGCGCGCACCAGCGGCCCGGCGTAGTCGAAGGTCAGGTCCAGGCTGATCTTGCAGGCCTTGTCGCCCAGCGCCTTGAACTCCCAGACGCCATGCAGGCGGGTGAAAGGTCCCTCCTGCAGGTTCATCTCGATGCGCTCGCCGGGCTGCAGCGCATTGCGCGTGACGAAGCGCTGGCTGAGCCCGCCCTTGGCCACCTCGAGGCTGGCCAGCATATGGCTCTCGCTCACTTCCAGAACCTGACTGCTGCTGCACCAGGGCAGGAACTCGGGGTAACGGGCCACGTCGTTGACGAGATCAAACAGCGCCTGCGCCGGATAGGGCAACAACGCCGAACGCTGGATTCGAGTGGTCATTACTTGCTCAGCTCCGCGATGAACACGATCAGCACGCCGATAGGCGCCACGACGCGAATCAGCCAGAGGGCCAGATTGAACAGCAGCGGGCTTCTGATCGCCAGCTCTTCGCGCACCGCGTCGCGGCTCAGCACCCAACCGGCGAACAGCGCGAAGGACAGGCCACCCAGTGGCAGCAGAATGCGGCTGGTGAGGTAGTCGATGCTGTCGAAGAAGGTCTTGCCGCCCTCGGCGCCCCACTGCAACAGGTGGAAACCATCATCGGCGAAGACGAAGAACTTGGCCTCGGCCCACAGATTGAACGACAGCACCGTCCCCATGCCCAGCAGCCAGCACACCAGCGCCAGCGCGGCAGTTACCTTGGCCCGGCTGCGCCCGGTCTTCTCGACGAAGTAGGCCACGGCCGGCTCCAGCATGGAGATCGACGAGCTCCAGGCGGCTACGGCCACCAGCACGAAGAAGATCAGCCCCATGACCTGACCGAAGGCGATATTGCCGAACGCGATCGGCAGGGTGACGAACATCAGCCCCGGACCACCGCCCGGCTCAAGCCCCGCGGCGAAGACGATGGGGAACAGGGCCAGCCCCGCGGTCAGCGCCACCAGGGTATCGAGCAGGCCAACAGTGAGCACGGTGGCGCCGATCGAGGCCTTCTTCGGCATGTAGGCGCCGTAGACCATGATCGAGCCGACGCCGACGCTCAGGGTGAAGAAGGCATGACCCATGGCGGCGAGAATGCCGTCCTGAACCTTGCTCGGATCGAAATGGAAGAGGAAATCGAAGCCTTCGCGGAAATGCCCGGTGGTGAAGCTGTAGCCCAGCAGTACCAGCAGCAGCACGAACAGCAGCGGCATCATGATGCGCAGGCTGCGCTCCAGACCGGCCACTACACCCTTGGCGATGACGAAGGCAGTGACCAGCATGAACAGGCTGTGCCACAGGGTCAGTCGCCAAGGATCGGAGGTCAGCCCGCCGAACGCCGCGCCGGCACCATCGCCACTGATGCCGGTGAAATCGCCGCGCCCCATACCGAGGATGTAATCGAGCGACCAGCCCGCCACCACGCTGTAGAAGGACAGGATCAACAGCGCCGCGACCATGCCGATCAGCGCCGCCAGCGACCAGTGCCTGGACGCCCCGGCCTCGGCCGCCAGGCTCTTCATCGCGTTGACCGGGCTCTGCCGGCCGCGACGACCGATCAGGGTTTCCGCCAGCATGATCGGCACGCCGACCAGCGCGATGCAGAACAGATACATGACCACGAACGCACCACCGCCGTAGACGCCGGTCATGTAGGGAAACTTCCAGATATTGCCCAGGCCGACCGCCGAGCCGGTGGCCGCCAGAATGAACACCCAGCGGCTGGCCCAGGCACCATGAATCGAAACTTTGTCGCTCGCCATTGCGGCCCACACCCCATACTGCGGGAAAAAAGATCGCGCATTGTCGGAGATTAGCGACATGGGCTCAAGTTTGGCGCGGTAAAGCCCCATGGCGCAGGCGCGGGCGACTCCCTATAATGCGCGCCCTATGGCTAAGCAAAAGAAACATCCTCAAGGCACCATCGCGCTGAACAAGAAGGCGCTGCACGATTACTTCGTCGAACAGAAGTTCGAGGCGGGCGTCGCCCTGGCCGGCTGGGAAGTCAAGAGCCTGCGCGCCGGCAAGGCGCAGCTGGTGGACAGCTACGTGCTGCTCAAGGACGACGAGGCCTGGCTGATGGGCGCGCATATCACGCCGCTGAAAACCGCCAGCACCCACGTCATCGCCGACCCCATCCGCACCCGCAAGCTGCTGCTGCACAAACGCGAGCTGGACAAGCTGTTCGGCGCCGTACAGCAGAAGGGCTACACCTGCGTGGCCCTGTCACTGTACTGGAAGCAGCACCTGGTGAAATGCGAGATCGCCCTGGCCAAGGGCAAGAAGGACTTCGACAAGCGTCACGTCGAGAAGGAACGCGACGCCAACCGCGAAGTCCAGCGCGCCATGCGCAGCAAGGGCAAGGACGACTGAGCGCAGCGGCCAGCCTCAGCTGCGAACCTTGGGAAAAGGCCGAGACGAAGGACGGAGCGGTGCGCACGGCGCACCCTACGGCCAGGCCGCTGCCTCCCGTAGGGTGCGCCATGCGCACCAATCTCCCTTCGCATCACAATCGGATTAACACAACGCAGGCCAGCAGCGGTGCGCACGGCGCACCCTACGGCCCGGCCGCCGCTTCCCGTAGGGTGCGCCATGCGCACCAATATTCCTTCGCTCACAACCGGATTAGCACAACAAAGACCAGCAGCGGTGCGCGCGGCGCACCCTACAGCCCGACCGCTGCTTCCCGTAGGGTGCGCCATGCGCACCAATCTCCCTTCGCGTCACAACCGGCTTAGCGCAACGCAGGCCAGCAGCGGTGCGCACTGCGTACCTAGGGTCTGACCGCTCCGCGCCGCTGCGCCCGCTCCACCCGCCGCGCCTCCAGCTGCACTTCCGAGAGCACTTCCTGCACGTAGTCGATGTGCTGGTTGGACAGGTCCCGCGCGTCTTCGGCGCGACCTTCGACAATCGCTTCGTAGAGCGCGCGGTGCTGGCTGATCAGCATGTCGCGCGTTTCCTCGCGCTGGGCGTACATGCCGCCGATGTTGGTCACCACGTTGCGCTTGAGCAGATCGAACAGGCCGCGGATGGTGTGCAGCAGCACGGCGTTGTGGCTGGCCTCGGCGATCGCCAGATGGAAACGCGCATCGGCGGCGCCCTCCTCGGCCCGCGTCACCTTGCCCGCCCGGGCATAGCAATCCTGCAGGGCCTCGAAGGCTTCGGTCAGGCGCTGCCGATCGATGTCCGTGGCACGCCGCGCTGCGTAGTAGGCGCACGAACCTTCCAGGGTGTGACGGAACTCGAGCAGGTCGCGCTGGGCATCTTCCTTGTTCTCCAGCAGCTGCAGCAGTGGATCACTGAAGGTCGAGCCGAGGGCTTCGGCGACGTAGTTGCCGCCGCCCTGGCGGCTCACCAGCAGCCCCTTGGCCACCAGCTTCTGGATCGCCTCGCGCAGCGAAGGGCGTGAAACCCCGAACTGTTCGGCCAGGGCACGTTCGGCGGGCAGCCTCTCGCCGGCACGCAGCGTGCCTTCGAGAATCATGGTTTCCAGTTGCGCGACGATATCGTCCGACAAGCGGCGCTGCCGCACCAACCCTACTTCCATCCCGAACTTCTCCATTGGTTTGACCAGACGTAAAGCCTTGTGCCGCCAGCCTATAGCGCTGGTCAGCGGCGGACAAGACGGCATTCTACGACGAAAGTCTTAGCGCGACGATTTGACAGGGCATTGAGCGACTTTTAACCTGAGCCCGCACCTTTGTAAATTGGTATTACCAATTAACCCACTTCAAGAACAAGAACGACGTCGAGGTCATGCCATGACACCCCATAGCGTTGTACGTCTGCCGGATACCGCATTCTCCCTCGCGCGCCGTGTGCGCCTCGCCACGGAGTAGCCCCAATGTCCAACGGAATTCTCGCCCTGCTGGCGTTCTCTCCCATCCTGCTGGCAGCCGTGTTGCTGATCGGTCTGCGCTGGCCGGCCAAGCGCGCCATGCCGCTGGTGTACCTGGTCACCGCCGCCGTCGGTCTGTTCGCCTGGGACATGACCCTCAACCGCGTGCTGGCCTCGACCCTGCAGGGCCTGCTGATCACCCTGGGTCTGCTGTGGATCATCTTCGGCGCCATCCTGCTGCTCAACACCCTCAAGCACTCCGGCGGCATCACCGCGATCCGCGCCGGCTTCACCACCATCAGCCCTGACCGCCGCATCCAGGCGATCATCATCGCCTGGCTGTTCGGCTGCTTCATCGAGGGCGCCTCGGGCTTCGGCACGCCAGCGGCCATCGCCGCACCGCTGCTGGTAGCCATCGGCTTCCCGGCCATGGCCGCCGTGCTGATGGGCATGCTGGTGCAGAGCACGCCGGTGTCCTTCGGCGCGGTCGGCACGCCGATCATCGTCGGCATCAACACCGGTCTGGACACCGCCACCATCGGCGCACACCTGGTGGAACAGGGTTCGTCCTGGGCGCAGTTCCTGCAGCTGATCACCAGCCAGGTGGCGATCATCCACGCCACTGTCGGCGTGGTCATGCCGCTGGTGATGGCGATGATGCTGACGCGTTTCTTCGGTCAGGAGAAAAGCTGGAAAGCCTGTCTGGAAGTGCTGCCGTTCGCCCTCTTCGCCGGCCTGGCCTTCGTCCTGCCCTACGCCGCCACCGGCGTGTTCCTCGGCCCGGAATTCCCCTCGCTGCTGGGCGGTCTGATCGGCCTGGCCATCGTCACCAGCGCCGCCCGCTTCGGCTTCCTGGTACCGAAGAAGACCTGGGACTTCGCCCCGGCCGACAAGTGGCCGAGCGAGTGGCTGGGCACCGTCGAGATGAAGCTGGACGAGCTGACCGCCAAGCCGATGAGTGCCCTGCGCGCCTGGCTGCCCTATGTGCTGGTCGGCGCCCTGCTGGTGATCAGCCGTGTGTTCCCGGAAGTGGGCAACGCGCTCAAGGCGGTGGTGGTGAACTTCCCCGACCTGCTTGGCGAAACCGGCATCAGCGCCAACTTCCAACCGCTCTACCTGCCGGGTGGCATTCTGGTCGCCGTGGTTCTGGCCACCTTCTTCCTGCACGGCATGAAGGTGCGTGAGCTGAGCAAGGCGGTGAAGGAATCGTCCAGCGTGCTGCTCAGCGCCGGCTTCGTGCTGCTGTTCACCGTGCCGATGGTGCGCATCCTGATCAACTCCGGTGTCAACGGCGCCGAGCTGGCCAGCATGCCGATCCTGATGGCGCGCTGGGTGGCCGACAGCGTCGGCGGCATCTATCCGCTGCTGGCACCGAGCATCGGCGCCCTGGGCGCCTTTATCGCCGGCTCCAACACGGTGAGCAACATGATGTTCAGCCAGTTCCAGTTCGGCGTGGCCAGCAGCCTGGGTATCTCCGGCGCGCTGATCGTCGCCGTGCAGGCCATCGGCGCCGCAGCCGGCAACATGGTGGCGATCCACAACGTGGTCGCCGCGTCGGCCACCGTCGGCCTGCTCGGTCGCGAAGGCAGCACATTGCGCAAGACCATCTGGCCGACGCTGTACTACGTGCTGTTCACCGGCAGCATCGCGATGCTGGCGATCTACGTGCTGGGGGTCAGCGATCCGCTGGTAGCCGGCTGATCGAATAGCCCCAAGCGCCTTGAAACGCCCCGGCCATGCCGGGGCTACTGCCGTCAGGCTACGCTTCCCCTTTTCAGCAACAGGATGAGCTCATGATCATTTCTGCCTCCACCGACTATCGCGCCGCCGCCGAGCGCAAGCTGCCGCCCTTCCTGTTCCACTACGCCGATGGCGGTGCCTATGCCGAGCACACCCTGCGCCGCAACGTCGCCGACCTGTCGAACATCGAACTGCGCCAGCGCGTGCTGAAGAACATGTCCGAGCTGGATCTGTCCACCGAGCTGTTCGGCGAGAAGATGTCCATGCCGGTGGGCCTGGCGCCCGTGGGCCTGACCGGCATGTACGCCCGCCGTGGCGAGGTGCAGGCGGCCAAGGCGGCAGCGGCCAAGGGCATTCCCTTCACCCTGTCCACGGTATCGGTGTGCCCGATCGAGGAAGTGGCGCCGGCCATCGACCGGCCAATGTGGTTCCAACTCTATGTGCTGAAGGACCGCGGCTTCATGAGGAACGCCCTGGAGCGCGCCAAGGCCGCCGGCTGCTCGACCCTGGTGTTCACCGTGGACATGCCCGTGCCGGGTGCGCGCTACCGCGATGCCCATTCGGGCATGAGCGGTCCGAACGGGCCGCTGCGCCGCGTGCTGCAGGCCATGACCCACCCGCAGTGGGCCTGGGATGTCGGGGTGATGGGCAAGCCGCACGATCTGGGCAATATCTCCGCCTACCGCGGCAATCCCACCGGCCTGGCCGACTACATCGGCTGGCTGGGCGCCAACTTCGACCCGTCGATCTCCTGGAAGGATCTGGAGTGGATCCGCGACTTCTGGGACGGCCCGATGGTGATCAAGGGCATCCTCGACCCCGAAGACGCCCGCGACGCGGTGACCTTCGGCGCCGACGGCATCATCGTTTCCAACCACGGCGGCCGTCAGCTCGACGGCGTGCTGTCCAGCGCCCGCGCCCTGCCGGCCATCGCCGATGCGGTCAAGGGCGAGCTGAAGATCCTTGCCGACTCCGGCATCCGTACCGGCCTGGACGTGGTGCGCATGCTCGCCCTCGGTGCCGACACCGTGCTGCTCGGCCGCGCCTTCATCTACGCGCTGGCGGTCGCCGGTCAGGCCGGTGTGAGCAACCTGCTGGACCTGATCGAGAAGGAAATGCGCGTGGCCATGGTGCTGACCGGCGCCAAGTCCATCGCCGAGATCACCTCGGACCTGCTGGTAAAGGAGCGTTGAGCCGATGACCGCTGCAGTCGCCACCACCGTATCCCGAGACACCCTGCTGGCGCAGATGCGCCAGATCGTCGGCGACAGCCATGTGCTGATCGACGAGCAGGCCACGCGGCGTTTTCGCAAGGGCCACCGCACCGGTGAGGGCAATGTCCTGGCGGTGGTGCGCCCCGGCTCGCTGCTGGAGCAGTGGCGCGTCCTGCAGGCGGCGGTGGCGGCCGACCGTATCGTCATCATGCAGGCGGCCAATACCGGCCTGACCGGTGGCTCCACCCCCGATGGCGATGACTACGACCGCGAGATCGTGCTGATCAGCACCCTGCGCATCACCGGCGTGCAACTGATCAACGATGGCCAGCAGGTGGTCTGCCTGCCCGGCGCCACCCTGGATCGCCTGGAGCAGGCCCTGGCGCCGCTGAACCGCGAGCCGCACTCGGTGATCGGCTCGTCCTGCATCGGCGCCTCGGTGCTCGGCGGCATCTGCAACAACTCCGGCGGCGCCCTGGTGCGCCGCGGCCCGGCCTACACCGAACTGGCGCTGTACGCGCAGGTGAAGGATGACGGCTCGCTGGAGCTGGTCAACCACCTGGGGATCGACCTGGGCGACAGCCCCGAGGAAATCCTCACCCGCCTGCAGAACGGCGACTACACGGCGCAGCAGGTGCGCAACGAAGAACACGCCAAGGCTTCCGACGCGCGCTACGGCGAGCACGTGCGCGATGTCGATGCCGACACCCCGGCGCGTTTCAACGCCGACCCGTCGCGTCTGTTCGAAGCCTCCGGCTCGGCCGGCAAGCTGTGCCTGTTCGCCGTGCGCCTGGATACCTTCCCGAAGGAGCCGAGCACGGTGTTCTACATCGGCAGCAACGACCCGCACGACCTTACCGAAGTGCGCCGCCACCTGCTGGCCAAGCTGCCGCGCCTGCCCATTGCCGGCGAGTACATCCACCGCACCGCCTTCGACATCGGCGAAAAATACGGCAAGGACACCTTCCTGGTGATCGACAAATTCGGCACCGCCAGGGTACCGGCCGCCTTCGCCATGAAGAGCCGGGTCGACGGCTTCTTCGAGCGCTTCGGCCTGCGCGGGGTGACCGACCGGGTGATCCAGGCGCTGATGAACCTGCTGCCCAGCCACCTGCCGGCGCGCATGCGCGAGTACCGTGAGCGCTTCGAGCATCACCTGCTGGTGCGGGTGTCCAACGACACCCTGGAGCAGACCCGCGCCTTCCTCATCAAGTACTTCACCGGCAGCGCCAGCGGCGCCTACTTCGAGTGCGACGCCGAGGAAGGGCGCAAGGCCTTCCTGCACCGCTTCGCCATCGCCGGCGCCGCGATCCGCTACCGTGAGGCACACCGCAGCAGCGTCGAGGACATCCTCGCCCTGGACATCGCCCTGCGCCGCAACGACCGCGATTGGGTCGAGACGCTGCCGCAGGAAATGGAAGAGCAGATCATCCACAAGCTCTACTACGGGCACTTCTTCTGCCACGTGTTCCACCAGGACTACATCGTCAGGAAGGGCATCGACCCGATCGAGATGGAGCACCGCATGTGGAAGTTGCTGGATGCACGCCGCGCCGAGTACCCGGCCGAGCACAACGTCGGCCACCTGTACGTGGCCAAGCCGGCGCTGGCCGGTTTCTACCGCGAACTGGACCCGACCAACACCTTCAACCCCGGCATCGGCCATACCTCGAAGAAGAAGCATTGGGGTGGTTGCTGCTGAGGGCTACGGTTTTGTCTCCCCTCTCCCGCTTGCGGGGCGTAAGCACCGTAGCCCGGATGCAATCCGGGAACACCTGACGCCGACTCCCCGGATTTCATCCGGGCTACAAAAGCAAAGGCCCGCCGATTTGGCGGGACTTTGTGTTGACGCGGCAAGCGATCAGGCGAAGACGATCTCCTCGCCGTCCACCTTGGCATGCACCACCGCGCCCGGGGCGAAGTCGCCGGCGAGAATCTGCTGCGCCAGCGGGTTCTCGATCCAGCGCTGGATCGCGCGCTTGAGCGGGCGCGCGCCGTACACCGGGTCGTAACCGACGGCGATCAGCTTGTCCAGCGCCTCCGGCGTCAGCTCCAGGCTCAGCTCGCGCTCGGCCAGGCGACCACGCAGACGTTTGAGCTGGATCTCGGCGATGCCGGCGATCTGCTCGCGGCCCAGCGGCTCGAACACCACCACCTCGTCGATACGGTTGATGAACTCGGGACGGAAGTGGCTGCTCACCGCGTCCATCACCGCCGCGCGCTGCGCTTCCTTGTCGCCGACCAGCTCCTGGATCTGCGCCGAGCCGAGGTTGGAAGTCATCACGATCACGGTGTTCTTGAAATCCACGGTGCGGCCATGGCTGTCGGTCAGGCGACCGTCTTCCAGCACCTGCAGCAGCACGTTGAACACATCCGGGTGGGCCTTCTCCACCTCGTCCATCAGCACCACCGAGTAGGGTTTGCGGCGCACCGCCTCGGTCAGGTAACCGCCCTCTTCGTAGCCGACATAGCCGGGCGGCGCACCGATCAGACGCGCGACGCTGTGCTTCTCCATGAACTCGGACATGTCGATGCGCACCAGCGCTTCCTCGGTGTCGAAGAGGAACTCGGCCAGCGCCTTGCACAGCTCGGTCTTGCCCACCCCGGTCGGGCCGAGGAAGAGGAACGAGCCGCTCGGCCGGTTCGGATCAGCCAATCCGGCACGGGAGCGGCGCACGGCGTTGGCCACGGCCACCACCGCTTCGTCCTGGCCGATCACCCGCTGGTGCAGCAGGCCTTCCATCTTCAAGAGTTTCTCGCGCTCGCCTTCGAGCATCTTGCTTACCGGAATGCCGGTCCACTTGGACACGACCTCGGCGATCTCCTCGTCGGTGACCTTGTTGCGCAGCAGCTGGTTCTCGCTCTTGCCGTGCTGGTCGACCATCTGCAGGCTGCGCTCCAGATCCGGGATCACCCCGTACTGCAGCTCGGCCATGCGGTTGAGGTCGCCCTTGCGCCGCGCGGCTTCCAGCTCGGTCTTGGCCTGTTCGATGCGTTGCTGAATCTGCGCCGAACCCTGAACCTCGGCCTTCTCCGACTTCCAGATTTCCTCCAGGTCGGCGTATTCCTTCTCCAGCTTGGCGATGTCTTCTTCCAGCTTGACCAGGCGCTTCTTGGTCGCCTCGTCGTCTTCCTTCTTCAGTGCCTCGCGTTCGATCTTCAGCTGGATCAGGCGGCGATCCAGGCGGTCCAGCTCCTCCGGCTTGGAGTCGATCTCCATGCGGATGCGGCTGGCGGCCTCGTCGATCAGGTCGATGGCCTTGTCCGGCAGCTGGCGGTCGGTGATGTAGCGATGGCTGAGCTTGGCCGCGGCGATGATCGCACCGTCGGTGATGGTCACGCCGTGGTGCACCTCGTAGCGCTCCTTGAGGCCGCGCAGGATGGCGATGGTGTCCTCCTCGCTCGGCTCGTCCACCAGCACTTTCTGGAAGCGGCGCTCCAGCGCGGCATCCTTCTCGATGAACTGGCGGTACTCGTCCAGCGTGGTGGCGCCGACGCAGTGCAGCTCGCCACGGGCCAGAGCCGGCTTGAGCATGTTGCCGGCATCCATGGCGCCCTCGGCCTTGCCGGCGCCGACCATGGTGTGCAGCTCGTCGATGAACAGGATGATGCGCCCTTCCTGCTTGCTGAGCTCGTTCAGCACGGCCTTCAGGCGCTCCTCGAACTCGCCGCGGAACTTGGCGCCGGCGATCAGCGAGCCCATGTCCAGCGACAGCAGGCGCTTGTCCTTGAGGCCATCGGGCACTTCACCGTTGATGATGCGCTGGGCCAGGCCTTCGGCGATGGCGGTCTTGCCCACACCGGGTTCGCCGATCAGTACCGGGTTGTTCTTGGTGCGGCGCTGCAGCACCTGGATGGTGCGGCGGATCTCGTCGTCACGACCGATCACCGGGTCGAGCTTGCCCTCCTCGGCGCGCTTGGTCAGGTCGACGGTGTACTTGTCCAGCGCCTGGCGCGACTCCTCGACGTTGGGATCATTCACCGCCTGGCCGCCGCGCAGGTTGGCGATGGCATTTTCCAGGGCCTTCTTCGACACGCCCTGGCCCAGCAGAAGCTTGCCCAGCTTGGTGTTCTCGTCCATGGCGGCGAGCAGCACCAGCTCGCTGGAAATGAACTGGTCGCCCTTCTGCTGTGACAGGCGGTCGGCCTGGTTGAGCAGGCGCGCCAGATCCTGCGACAGGTTGATGTCGCCGGTGGGGTTCTGCAGCTTGCCGAGCTGATCCAGCTCGCGGGTCAGAGCTTGACGCAGACTATTGATGTCGAAGCCCACCTGCATCAGCAGCGGCTTGATCGAGCCGCCCTGCTGCTCCAGCAGCGCCTGCATCAGGTGCAGCGGTTCGATGGCGGCGTGGTCCATGCCCACGGCCAGGGATTGGGCGTCGGAGAGTGCAAGCTGCAGCTTGCTGGTCAAACGATCGATACGCATAAATGTCCTTCCTCCAGAATGGCGGGCCGGGACAACATCCCCGAAAAACGAAACCCGCCGAGATGAAGACTAGATAAGGACGATTACGCCGTATTCAAGACGAGGCCATTTGATCCAGGTCAAACCTGCTTACAGCCAGGTGACCTGCTGCTCCAGCGGAAAACGCAGGCGCGGGTTGTACACGCCCTTCTCGCCCTGCCGCCCGACGGCCAGCAGCATGATGGGGATGGCCTGGCGCGGAATGTCCAGCACGCGGCGCAGGCGCACCTCATCGAAGCCTTCCATCGGACAGGTGGCATAGCCATGACTCTGGAAGGCCAGCATCAGATTCTGCGCCGCCAGCGCGGTGGACTTCACCGCCCACAGGCGCATGTCGGCCTTGCTGTTGGGCTTGCGCATCAGCGGCTTGCGCAGCCCCACCAGGCGCACCAGCTGCCGCTTGAACAGCCCCAGCAGCCCCAGCGGCCCCTGGTTGTACTGGAACGGCGCGGTCTTGCTGTAGAAGCGGCGGATGCGCGCCGGCACCTCGGCTTCCGGCCAGTAATCGATGACGTTGCGACAGGCCTGGCGCCAGGTGTCGGGCCGCGCCAGCACGGCGATGATCAGGGGCGCCCGTGCGGCGTTCTGGCTCATGCACACCGGGTGCAGCTGCGCCAGCAGCGCCGCATCGCGGATCACCTGAAAGCTCCAGGGCTGCAGGTTGCAGGAGTTCGGCGCCAGCACGGCCAGCTCCAGGCAATCGCGAATCACCGCGTCCGGCACCGGTTCGGGGGTGAAACGGCGCACCGCGCGGCGGCTTTCGATCAGCGCGCGCAGTTCGGCCGGTGAAGCCATGGCGGGAAGTGGCTCGTTGGAAAAACTGGTCATGGGCGCAGTCCTCGGCAAGTCGTCCGATTAAGCAAGCGGACGACCGGGCGAACAAGGCCGCGTGAGGAAATGGCCGAGAGATTGGCCGATCAGTCGCGCTTGCAGCCCTCGGCCCCTAGCGCGAAGGCGCTACAGACCCAGCGCCTTCTCGATGGCCTGGATCAGCGCCGGATCGTCCGGCGTGGTGCGCGGCGAGAAGCGCGCCAGCACGCGCCCGTCCTGGCCGACCAGGAACTTCTCGAAATTCCAGGTGATGTCGCCGGGAAACTCGGCGCCCTCACCGGCCAGCAGGCGATACAGCGGGTGGCGAGCGGGGCCGTTGACCTCCAGCTTGCTGCCCAGTGGGAAGGTCACGCCGTAATTGAGGCTGCAGAATTCGCGAATCTCGTCCTCGCTGCCTGGCTCCTGCCCGGCGAACTGGTTGCAGGGCACACCGAGCACGGTGAAACCGTTGCCCTTGTACTGCTGGTAGAGCTTCTCCAGCCCGGCGTACTGAGGCGTCAGGCCGCATTTGGAGGCGACGTTGACCACCAGCACCACCTGGCCCTTGTAGGGTGCCAGCGGCAGTTCCTGGCCATCCAGGGCACGGAGATTGAGATCGTGAAAGGCACTCATGACGAACTTCCTCAGCGAATTCAGTGCAGCGGGCGTGGGCCCTGAAAACCATCGAAGCGGCTGCCGACAGGCACGCCGGCATACAAGAAAAAGGCGCCATGAGGCGCCTTTATCGCGAGCTTTGAGCTTAGCAGCGGTTGCTCCGCAGTGAACGACCGCAAGTCGCCTGAGCGACTCAGTGGTGATGGCCGCCTTCACCGTGGATGTGACCGTGGGCCACTTCCTCTTCGCTGGCGTCACGCACGTTCACCACCTTGACCTTGAAGTTCAGGCGCTGACCGGCCAGCGGGTGGTTGCCGTCGACGGTCACATCGTCGCCGTCGATATCGCGGATGGTGACGATCTGCATGCTACCGTCCGGGCCGGAGGCATGGAACTGCATGCCGACTTCCAGGGTGTCGACGCCTTCGAACATGGCGCGGCTCAGGGTGGCAACCAGCTCGGCGCTGTACTCGCCGTAGGCTTCTTCCGGCTCGACGGCCACTTCGACCTCGTCACCGGCCTTCTTGCCGACCAGGGCCTTTTCCAGGCCGACGATGATGTTGCCCGCACCATGCAGATAGACCAGCGGTGCGCCGCCAGCCGAGCTGTCGATCACCTCACCGGCATCGTTGGTCAGGGTATAGTCGATGGAGACGGCCTTGTTGGCGGCGATCAGCATGGGGAGACCTTTTGCGAAAGATAAATGAACGAACAAGTCTAACCAAGGCCGATCGGGATTGCGACCCGAGCCCTGACAAACGGACCACGCGTATCGTTGATTTTCGTCAGGACGAACACGGCGACTGGGTGGCAGTCTTGTCCTGTGGTCATACTCAACATGTACGCCACCGACCACCCTGGCAGAATCGGGCCTGGGTACTCGACCCCGAGCGACGTCAGGCCAGACTGGGCAGCCCCTTCGCCTGCGGCTGGTGTGCCAGGGATCGGTCGCACGATGAATTCAAGGAAGCTTAAATGTCTGCTCGCAACATTCTGGTGATCAACTGCGGCAGTTCGTCGATCAAGTTCGCCTTGGTCAACGAAGCCCAGGAGCAATTCCCCCTCAGCGGCCTGGCCGAACGCCTGGGCAGCCCCGAAGCCATCCTGCACTGGCAGCAGGGCGATGAGCGCGACAGCCTGGTGATTGCCGGCGCCGACCACCGCCTGGCGCTGTCCCATCTGCTGCCGATCGTGCAGCGCGTCGCCGCAGGCGAGCTGCACGGCATCGGCCACCGCGTGGTGCATGGCGGCGAATACTTCTCCGGCGCCAGCCGTCTGGATGCCGTCAGCCTGCAGGCGATCCGCCAGGTCGCGCCGCTGGCGCCGCTGCACAACCCGGCCAACCTGCTGGGCATCGAGGCGGCGATGAAGCTGTTCCCGACGCTTACCCAGGTCGCCGTGTTCGATACCGCCTTCCACCAGAGCCTGCCCGAGCACGCCTACCGCTATGCCGTGCCCGAGGCGCTGTACCGCGAGCACGGCGTGCGCCGCTACGGCTTTCATGGCACCAGCCATCGCTACGTCAGCCAGAAGGCCGCACAGATGGCCGGCCTGTCGGCCGAGGCCAGCAGCTGGCTGGTGGCGCACCTAGGCAACGGTTGCTCGACCTGCGCCGTGGAAAACGGCCACAGCCTTGATACCAGCATGGGCCTGACGCCGCTGGAGGGTTTGGTGATGGGCACGCGCAGCGGCGATGTCGACCCCAACCTGCACAGCCACCTGGCGCGTACCCTGGGCTGGAGCCTGGAACAGATCGACAGCATGCTCAACAAGGACAGCGGCCTGCTCGGCCTGTCCGGCCTGTCCAACGACATGCGCAGCCTGGAGCAGGCCCGCGAGCAGGGTCATGCCGGCGCCACCCTGGCCATCGAGGTGTTCTGCTATCGCCTGGCCAAGTCGCTGGCGGCCATGAGCTGCGCATTGCGCCGCCTCGACGGGCTGATCTTCACCGGCGGTATCGGCGAAAACTCGGCGCTGATCCGCAGCAAGACCCTCGAACACCTCGGCCTGCTCGGCTTTGCCCTCGACCCTGCAGCCAACGCGCGCTGCGTACGCGGCGTCGGCGGGCCGATCCAGGCAGCGCATGGCCCGCTGGTACTGGTGGTGCCGACCAACGAAGAGCGGCAGATCGCTCTCGACACTCTTGCCCTGCTCGACTGAGGCTTTT
Source organism: Pseudomonas sp. GD04158 (assembly GCF_029834875.1). Taxonomy (NCBI): domain Bacteria; kingdom Pseudomonadati; phylum Pseudomonadota; class Gammaproteobacteria; order Pseudomonadales; family Pseudomonadaceae; genus Pseudomonas; species Pseudomonas sp. GD04158. The sequence goes on from NZ_JAODYT010000001.1 coordinate 132,701, forward strand.
TCATGCATACCTTCTTTATCGCCCCCACCGGCTTCGGTGTCGGTCTCACCTCCATCAGCCTCGGCCTGGTCGGCGCGCTGGAGCGCAGCGGCCTCAAGGTCGGCTTCTTCAAGCCCATTGCCCAGCCGCATGCAGGCGACCTCGGCCCGGAGCGTTCCAGCGAGCTGATCGCCCGCACCCACGGCCTGCACTCGCCCAAACCGCTGCCGCTCAGCCATGTCGAACGCATGCTCGGCGACGGCCAGCTGGACGAACTGCTGGAAGAGATCATCAGCCTCTATCAGCAGGCCGCCGCCGACAAGGACGTGGTCATAGTCGAAGGCATGGTGCCGACGCGCCACGCCAGTTACGCCGCGCGGGTCAACTTCCACCTGGCCAAGAGCCTGGATGCCGACGTGATCCTGGTCAGTGCGCCGGAGGACGAGAGCCTCACCGAACTGTCCGACCGCATCGAGATCCAGGCGCAGCTGTTCGGCGGCCCCAAGGACCCGAAGGTGCTCGGCGTGATCCTCAACAAGGTGCGCAGCGAGGACGGCATCGAGGCCTTCGCCGAACGTCTGCAGGAGTTCTCGCCGCTGCTCAAGACCGAGGACTTTCGCCTGCTCGGCTGCATCCCCTGGCAGGACGAACTGAATGCACCACGCACCAAGGACGTCGCCGAGCTGCTCGGCGCCCGCATCCTCAACGCCGGCGACTACGAACAGCGGCGCATGCTCAAGATCGTGCTCTGCGCCCGCGCCGTGGCCAACAGCGTACAACTGCTCAAGCCCGGCACCCTGGTGGTGACGCCGGGGGACCGCGACGACATCATTCTCTCCGCCTGCCTGGCGGCGATGAACGGCGTGCCGCTGGCCGGGCTGCTGCTGTGCAGCGATTTCGCGCCCGACCCGCGCATCATGGAACTGTGCAACGGCGCACTGGCCAGCGGCCTGCCGGTGATGACGGTGAGCACCGGCTCCTATGACACCGCCACCAACCTCAACCGGCTGAACAAGGAAATCCCGGTGGACGACCGCGAGCGCGCCGAGAAGGTCTCCGACTTCGTCGCCGGGCATATCGACCACGATTGGCTGACCACCCGCTGCGGCACCCCGCGCGAGCTGCGTCTGTCACCACCGGCGTTCCGCTACCAGCTGGTGCAACGGGCCAAGGCCGCGGCCAAGCGCATCGTCCTGCCCGAAGGCAGCGAACCGCGCACCGTGCAGGCAGCGGCCATCTGCCAGGCGCGCGGCATCGCCCGTTGCGTGCTGCTGGCCAAGCCGGAAGACGTGCGTGCAGTGGCCCGCGCGCAGGGCATCGAACTGCCGGAAGGGTTGGAGATTCTCGACCCGGACCTGATTCGCGGCCGCTACGTCGAGCCGATGGTCGAGCTGCGCAAGGGCAAGGGCCTCAACGCCCCGATGGCCGAGGCACAGCTGGAAGACACCGTGGTGCTCGGCACCATGATGCTGGCCCTGGACGAGGTCGATGGCCTGGTGTCGGGCGCCATCCACACCACCGCCAATACCATCCGCCCGGCGCTGCAGCTGATCAAGACGGCGCCCGGCTACAACCTGGTGTCCTCGGTGTTCTTCATGCTGCTGCCGGATCAGGTGCTGGTCTACGGCGACTGCGCGGTGAACCCCGACCCCAATGCCGAACAGCTGGCCGAAATCGCTCTGCAGAGCGCCAACTCGGCGCAGGCTTTCGGCATCGAACCGCGTGTGGCCATGCTCAGCTACTCCACCGGCGACTCCGGCAGCGGCGAGGAAGTGGAGAAGGTGCGCGCCGCCACCCGCCTGGCCCGCGAAAAACGCCCGGATCTGCTGCTCGACGGTCCGCTGCAGTACGACGCCGCCGCCATCGAGAGCGTCGGCCGGCAGAAGGCGCCGAACAGCCCGGTGGCCGGCCGCGCCACGGTGTTCGTGTTCCCCGACCTGAACACCGGCAACACCACCTACAAGGCGGTCCAGCGCAGCGCCGACTGCATCAGCGTCGGCCCCATGCTGCAGGGCCTGCGCAAGCCGGTGAACGACCTGTCACGCGGCGCCCTGGTCGACGACATCGTCTACACCATCGCCCTCACCGCGATCCAGGCGGCCAACCTGCCGAGCTGAAGCGCCGTAGGGTGCGCCCTAAGCGCCGTGAAACAAATGCGTTTCCTCTGGTGCGCGCGGCGCACCCTACGGTGTGACACCCGATGGTCATGACTGGCACTTGCAGGTCAGTGCACAATCGTTAACCTTGGCGCCGACCCAGCCTGCCGCACGGATCGCCGCAGCGCGCTCGATCGATTCGGGGCTCGTAGAAAGCCCCATACCCAGGCCGCCCGCATGACGCGCGGCCTGCCTAAGGAGGCGTTCGCCCGATGCTGCACTTTCTTCCCGCGCCGCTGCGCGGCCTGCTCGCCGGCCTGTTGCTGGCACTCAACACCCTGTTCTGGTGCTGGCCGCTATTTTTCGTCGCCCTGCTCAAGTTGCTGCTGCCGTTCGCCCCGGCGCAGCGTGCGCTGCGCTTCGTGATGCACGGCATCGCGGAAAGCTGGATCGGCTTCAACAAGTTCTGGATGCGCCTGGTCGGCCGCATCGACTGGAAGGTTCAAGGCCTGGAACGCTTCGATACCCGTCACTCCTACCTGGTCACCAGCAACCATCAGAGCTGGGTGGACATTCTGGTGCTGCAGTACCTGCTCAACCGGCGCATGCCGCTGCTGAAGTTCTTCCTCAAGCAGGAACTGATCTGGGTGCCGGTGATCGGTCTGTGCTGGTGGGCGCTGGAGTTTCCCTTCATGAAGCGCTTCAGCAAGGAATACCTGGCCAAGTACCCGGAAAAGCGCGGCCAGGACCTGGCCACCACCCGCCGCGCCTGCGCGCGCTACAAGAGCAACCCGGTGGCGGTGTTCAACTTCCTCGAAGGCACGCGCCTGACGCCGGCCAAGCACGCGCAGCAGAACTCGCCGTTCCGCTACCTGCTCAAGCCCAAGGCCGGCGGCATCGCCTTCGTGCTCGATGCCATGGGCGAACAGCTGCATGCCATCGTCAACGTCACCATCCACTATCCGCACGGTGTGCCCGGCTTCTGGGACCTGCTCTGCGGCCGCCTCGACGCCGTGGAGGTTCGCTTCAAGCAGGTGGAGATTCCCCGTGAATTCATCGGTCGCAACTACGACCAGGACGATGATTACCGTCTGGCCTTCCAGCAGTGGGTCAATCGCCTGTGGGAGGAGAAGGACGCGGAGCTCGCCAGCCTTCACCAGCAGACCTGACGCATCACCGACGCTTCAGTCACCACGCGGCAGGGGCAGTTTGGTCCAATCCAGCTGCGCCGGCACCTGCAGCGCAGCCTCGGCCGACAGGCCGGGCGCCACCAGAAAGCCCTGCATGATGCTGCAGCGGTGCTCGACCAGCCAATCGCGCTGGGCCTGGGTCTCCACCCCTTCGGCTATCACCTCCAGCCCCAGGTGATGGCCGAGGTCGATGATGGTGCTGACCACCGCGGCATCGCGCGGCGAATCGAGCATATTGGCAATGAACAGGCGGTCGATCTTCAGAGTATCCAGCTCGAAGTGCCGCAGATAGGCCAATGACGAGTAGCCGGTGCCGAAGTCGTCGATGGCGATCTTCACTCCCAGCTCGCGCAGATGACGCAGCTGCGCCTGGGTCAGTTCCAGGTCCTGCATCAGCGCGCTTTCGGTCACCTCCACCTCGAGCTGGCTGGCTTTCAGGCCATGGACGTCGAGTACCCGCTGCAGGTCCGCCACCAGTTGCGGCATGCCGAACTGCACCGGACTGACGTTGATGCTGAGGATCAGCTCCTCGCCGAACTGGCTCCTGAGCCCGGCCAGCTGCCTGGCGCCTTCACGAAAGATCCATTCGCCCAGGCGGTTGATCAGGCGGGTCTCCTCGAGCAGCGGAATGAACACGTTGGGCGCGACGATGCCGGCGACCCGGTGCTGCCACCGCAGCAAGGCCTCAAAGCCGCGCAGCCGTCCGCTATTCAGATGGAACTGGGGCTGATACACCAGCACGAAGTCGTCGTTCTCGATGGCATGGCGCAGGCTTTCCTCGAGCATCAGCCGCGAGCGTGCGCGGCCGTTCATCTCCGGCGAGAAGAAGCGGTATTGCTGACGCCCGGCGCGCTTGGCCTCATACATCGCCATGTCGGCCGAGCGCAGCAAACCCTCGACGCTCTGCCCGCACTCGGGGAAGCAGGCGATGCCGACACTGGCGCCGAGAGTGAAGTCCACGCCATCGAGGGTGTGACGAACCGAGACCAGCTCGATCAGCTTCTCCGCCACCTTGGCGGCGTCCTCCGGGTGGCCGAGGTTGTCCAGCAGCGCGGTGAACTCGTCGCCGCCGATGCGTGCCAGGCTGTCGTAGGGGCGCAGGCAGGCCTTGAGCTGCTCGCCGACGCGGCGCAGCAGCTGATCGCCGACGTCGTGGCCGAGCGAATCGTTGATGCGCTTGAAACCGTCCAGATCCAGATAGAGCACGGCGATGCGCTGGCCGCTGCGCTCGATACGCGCCAGGGCGGACTCCAGGGCGAGGTGAAAGCCGCGGCGATTGAGCAGGCCGGTCAACGAATCGGTCACCGCCTGCGACTCGAGCTGGGCGTGCAGGTTGCGCACCACCGACATGTCCAGTGCGATGACCACCATGGCCTGCTGCATGCGCGGCAGCGGCGAGCAGGACAAGGCCACCGGCAGGCAGCCACCGCTGAGCGTGCGCAGCATGGCCTCGTGCACCCGGTAGGTGGCCTCGCGCTTGAAATGACGGAAGAACTCCGACTCCTGCCATCCGCCTTCGACGGCGGGATTCTTGAGGAAGGACATCAGCTCGGCGCCTTCGAGGTCACCGACTTCGCCCTCCAGCATCTGCGCCATGGCGGGGTTGGCGAACTGGATCCGGCCGTCCTCCCCTACCACCATGATGCCCTCGGCGGCGTTGGCCAGCACCGAGGCGTTGAAGGCTCGTGCCCGATCGAGCTGCTGCGTGAGCTGCTGCAACTCGCTGCGATTGCGTTCGTGCTCCAGCAGGCTGTGGATCTTGTGCCGCAGCACAGAGGGGTCGAAAGGCTTGAGCACGAAGTCCACCGCCCCGGTGCTGTATCCCCGCAGCACCGCATCCTGGGTCTGGGCAATGGCGGAGACGAAGATGATCGGCGTCAGCCGCGTACGCGGGTTGCCGCGCATCAGGCGGGCCACTTCGAAACCGTCCATGCCGGGCATCTGCACGTCCAGCAGCACCAGCCCGACGTCTTCCTCGAGCATGCAGCGCAGGGCTTCTTCCCCCGAGCTGGCGCAGCGCAACTGCCACTCGCCGTCCTCGAGCAGCGCCTGCATGGCCTCGAGATTCTCTACGCGGTCATCCACCACCAGCAGAACCTGCGTGGCGGGTAAGGCGACGGTCTTGCTCTGCGCCTGGGCCATCGTAACTCCTCTGTCCTTTTGCCCGGTCCCGATCACTCCTGCCATCAGGTTAGTTCATTACTGGCAGACGTCATGAGCGGCATGCTCAACCAGCGTTCCAGAAGCGCAATCAGCTCGTCTCGCTTGATGGGTTTGGCCATGTAGTCGTCGGCACCGGCGGTGATGCATTTCTCCCGATCCCCCTTCATGGCGTGGGCGGTCAGGGCGATGATCGGAATGCTGCAACCGTGCTCCTGCTTGAGCAGCCGCGTGGCGGTGTAGCCGTCCATGTTGGGCATGGCCATATCCATCAGGATCAGATCGAAGGTGTCACGCTGGTAGGCGGCGATCGCCTCGATGCCATCCTTCGCCGAGCTGACGTGCAGTCCCACTTCATCGAGCAGGGCCGTGAGGGCGTAGACGTTGCGCACGTCGTCGTCCACCAGCAGGACGCGCCGTCCCTGCAGCGGATTGAGACGCGGGTGGGCCTGCTGCGGCGTGCGCACGTCGCCGAGAAAACCCTGCACGGCCTGGCACAGCGCCTCGGTGTCATCGCCATGCTTGCGCACCACCACTGCACTGTAGCGGCGCAGGCGCTGCAGGGTCTGCTGGGTGACGTCCACGCCGGTGTTGATCACCACGCGCATACCCTGCAACGGCCGCAGCTGGTTGAGGCTGTCGAGCAGGGCGAAACCGTCCTGGTCGGGCAGGTCGAGATCGATCACCAGGGCAGCGAACTCGCCATTGGCGTAGGCCGCACGGGCCTCCTCGGCATTGGCACAGGCGGTCACGACGAACCCCAGCTGGGCGAGATGTTCGCGGTAGTGCTCACGCTCGACCGCCACGTCCTCCACCAGCAGTAACGCCTGCTCGTGCGCGGCGCCATGCTGCAGTTCCAGAAACACCTGTTCCAGTTCGTCGCGGCCGATGGGCTTGACCAGATAGCGCGTGCCGTCGTCGTTCCAGCCCACCGGCTGCGGCACGCAGGAAATGATGTGCACCGGGGTGTAGCGATGGCTCGGCTGGGCGCGCAAGCGCCGGAACAGCTGCCAGCCGCTGAGATCAGGCAGCAGGATGTCGAGGATGACCGCATTGAAGCTCTCCTGCTGCAACAGCCCCAGTGCCTGCAGGCCGGTGCGGCAATGCACGCTGGAAAAGCCATGGGCATGCGCCTCCTCGGCGATGACCGCGGCGAAGTTGGCGTCGTCCTCGACGATCAGCAGCGGCGGACCATCGCCGGCCCGCTGAGGGCCTTCGGTGGCAGGCTCCGCTGTGGCGGGTGCGCTCTGCACCGGCAACCTGACGGTAAAGGTCGAGCCCTGACCCGGCGTGCTCTGCAGGCCGATATCGCCATCGAGCGCCAGCACCAGCTGGCGGGTGATGGCGAGCCCCAGGCCCGTGCCGCCGAAGCGCCGGCTGGTGGAGCCGTCGATCTGCTGGAAGGCCTGGAACACCTGCTCGTGCTGGGCCGGATCGATGCCGATGCCGGTATCGCGCACACTGAAGCAGAGCAGCTCGCGCTCGTCTTCCTGCCGGCCTTCGCTGCTGACGGTCAGGGTCACCTCGCCCTGGTCGGTGAATTTCAGCGCGTTGGACAGCAGGTTGCGCAAAATCTGGTGCAGACGCACCCGGTCGCTGTGGATGACGCGCGGCACACCGGCGTCGATCTGGGTATGCAGGCTGAGCCCCTTGAGCTCCGCCATCGGCCGCAGGCTGGCGTCCAGCTCCACCAGCACGTCCTGCATGTTGATCGGTTCGAGCTTGAGCTGCATGCGCCCCGACTCGACCTTGGCCAGATCGAGGACATCGTTGATCAGCTGCAGCAGGTCGCTGCCGGCGCGATGCACGATGTCGGCATGCTTGGTCTGCTTCTCGGTGAGATTGCCGGCCAGATTCTGCCGCAGCTGGTCGCTGAGAATCAGGATGCTGTTAAGCGGCGTGCGCAGCTCATGGGACATGTTGGCGAGGAATTCGGACTTGTAGCGGTTGGCCAGCAGCAACTGCTCGGCCTGCTCGCGCAACTTCTGCTCTGCGGCCCTGCGCTCGCTGATGTCGATGATCACCGCCTGCACCAGGCTTTCGTTGCCGCTGCGGATTGGCGACAGGCCGACCTCCAGCGGTATCAGCCGCCCCTCGCGATGCTGGCCGAACAGCTCGCGGTTGCCGCCCATACGGCGCTGTTCGGGCATGGCCTGATAACCCCTGCGCAGCGCCACATGACCGCCCCGCAGAGCCGCGGGCAGCAGCATCTCGATCGGTTCGCCAAGCAGCATCTGCCGTTCGTAACCGAACATCTGTTCGGTCTGCCGGTTGACCATGGCAATTCGGCCGAGGCCGTCCACCAGCACGATGGCATTGGGCGACGCCTCCACCACCAGGCGGAAGCGCTCTTCCGCCACCTTGCGCGCACGCAGATCGACCAGATTGATCAGGTAGCTGCTGCCCTCGTGCAGCGGGTTGAGGCTGATGCTCACCGGGATCGACTCGCCACGCAGGGTTCGCACCATGCGCTCGTCACTCTCGCCCAGTTGCTCCTGCAGATCCTGCGGCGATTCGATATTGGGCAGCACGCGCAGCACCGTCTCGCCGAGCAAACCATTGAGCGGGCAGTCGAAGAGTTCGGCGGCGCTGCGGTTGGCCATCTCGATCCGCCCCTTGGCGTCACAGAGTACGGTGGCCACCGGCAGACGCTCCACCAGCAGGCGAAAACGCTCCTCGCGCTCCTGCAGGTCTCGCGCGGCCTGCTCGCTCATGTGCAGCTTGCGCTCGCGCTGATAGAGATAGCCGCCGACCAGCAGAGCCAGCAGCAGCGCCACGGCAAGGCCGGACCAGAGGCTGAACGTACCGGAGCGGTCGATCAGACTACGCTCGTATTCGGGCGTGCCCGTCAACGCCAGCTCCCAGTTGCGCCCGTAGAGCGGCAGCTGCAACTGACTGCTGAAACGCGGCACCCAGCCATTGGCCGGGGCCTCGCCACGCAGCAGTTCACCGCCTTGCGCACTCACATCCCGAAGCACGATGTCGAAATGGCGTGTCTGGCTGCCCAGGATGCCTTCCATCAGGTCGTGGCTGCGAAACGCGCCATGGACCATCCCCAGCAGCGCAGCACGGCGCTGCTCCGGCGTATTGAGCGGCATTCTGGGACGAAATACCGGCAGGAACAGCAGAACGCCCTGCTGCACGTTGATATCGATTTCCTGACGCAGGACCAAGGGGCCGCTCAGGCTGGCCTGCCCCGTTTCGATCGCGCGCTCGATGGCCAGGCGGCGGACCCCTTCGCTGAGCATGTCGAAGCCCAGCACCCGCCTGTTGCGCCAATCCAGCGGGCTGACGTACTTGATCGGCAGGTAATGCTCGCGCTGCCCGGGCGGGAACACCTGATAGTCGAGTTCGTCCGCCTGCAGCTCGACGCGGAATTCGGCGAGCTGCTCCGGCGCCAGGTAGCGGGCCCAGGCCACGGCCTGGATGCCGGGGTAGCGGTCCTGCAGCTGGAGCTGGTCCAGGGCTCGCTCCCATTCGATTGGAGAGACCTGGTCGCTGCCGATCATCAGCCCGGACACACCGCGCAGGACCATTTCGTAGGTCCGCATACGAGCCGTTATGCGCTGACCGATATCCTCGGCCTGCAGCAAGAACCGTCGCTGAGCGTCCTCGCGCTCGCGCTCCTGAAGGGTGCTCCATTGCCAGAACACCAGCCCGCCCAGGCCGAGCAGCAGCCCCAGCGCAGCCAGCAATGGCACCCAGGGCCTGTGCGGCCGCTCGACAGCTCTGTCGTCCATTCGCTCTCCCTTCGGTCATCCAGAACCAATACGCAGAGACACGCCCTGCACGGCCTTCACAGAACCACAGCAAGCATTCTAGTCAGCTTTTGCATCACTGGCCTTTGGCCAGAGGGGTTGCGACGGGCGGTCGCCGGCGCGCCATGGAACATGCCTGGGCCTGGCTCGCGGCGCCGCGCAACGGGTCTGAACGGGCAGAAAAAAGCCCTCGCAAGCGAGGGCTTCGTTTCAGCGAATCGGCGCCTCAGAGCGGACGCAGATTGATCTCGACGCGGCGGTTCTGCGCACGGCCGGCATCGGTGGCGTTGCTGGCGATCGGCTGGCTCGGGCCTGCGCCGTAGGCGGAAATGCGTTGGCCCGGTACGCCGTTGGCGGTCAGGTAGTTGGCCACGCTCTGCGCACGGCGGCTGGACAGACTCTGGTTCAGCTCCTGCGAACCGGTGCTGTCGGTGTGACCGACGATGTTCACGCCATTCTTGTTGAATTCCTTGAACACCAGCACCAGCGAATTCAGGGTCGGATAGAAGCTGCTGGAAATGTCGGCCGAGTTGCTGGCGAAGGTGATGTTGCCCGGCATGATCAGCTTCAGGTCATCGCCATTGCGTTGCACCTGCACGCCGGTGCCCTGCAGGGTCTGGCGCAGCTTGGCTTCCTGGGTATCGACGTAGTAGCCGTAGCCGCCACCCGCCGCACCGCCCACTGCAGCACCGATCAGCGCGCCCTTGGCACGGTCTTTCTTGCTCGAGGTAGCTGCACCGATCGCGGCACCGGTCACCGCACCGATACCGCCGTAGATGCCGGCTTTGCCGGCCTGCTGCTCGCCGGTATAGGGGTTGGTGGTACAGCCGGCCAGCAAGGCCATGACCGCGGTGGCCGCGATCAGATTACGCCTGGTGTTCATAGGGACTTCCTTAGGGAGTTGTTCTGGTGTCGGCAGCTTGCCGGAGCCTTCGAACCGACTGTGCGGACGAAGTTCCGCGCAAGCTTACCAGCCGCGCAGCGGCTGGACTGCGACCCAGAACAAATCCCGGAAGTGCGGGCTTACTGCACGCCCGGCAGGGGGCGCAGGGTGACCTCAACCCGGCGGTTTTGCGCGCGCCCTTCGGCCGTGGCGTTGCTCGCCACCGGCTGATCGGGCCCCATGCCGCGGGTGCTGACCCGGCTGCCATCCACTCCCTGGGCGATCAGATAGCTGGCCACGCTCTGCGCACGGCGCTGCGACAGGCTCATGTTGTAGCTGTGCGAGCCGGTGCTGTCGGTGTGGCCGACCACCTCGATGCTGTTCTGGTTGTACTGGCGGAAGGAGTTGGCCAGGTTGTTCAGCGGCGCGTAGAAGCTGCTGGCGATCTCCGCCGAGTCGGTGGCGAAGGTGATGTTGCCCGGCATGATCAGCTGAATCACATCGCCCTGGCGCTGCACCTCGACACCGGTGCCCTGCATCTGCCGACGCAGCTCGGCCTCCTGCCTGTCGGCGTAGTAGCCATAACCGGCACCGGCCGCACCGCCCACCGCGGCGCCGATCAGCGCGCCCTTGCCGCGGTTGTCGTGATTGATCAAAGCCCCCGCAGCGGCACCGGCCAGCGCCCCCAGGCCGCCGTAGGTGGCGGTCTTGTTCGAGCTCGGGGCGCTCTGGTCGTACGGGTTCTGCGAGGCGCAGCCGGCCAGCAGCAATGCAGCGGAGCAGGCGGCGATCAGGGATAGACGGGACATGACGAGTTCTCCTCGAAGGACGGCAGAATGCCAGTGTAGACAGCACCCGCGACAGCGGGTTCAGGCACGGATAAACGGGTTCTCGCGCATCTCGTCGCCGAGGCGAGTATCCGGCCCGTGCCCGGTGACCACGGTGGCGTCCTCGTCCAGGCGATACAGGCGCTGCCTGATGGAGCTCTCGATGGTGGCGTAGTCGCCGCCCCACAGGTCGGTACGGCCAATACCACGGCGAAACAGGGTGTCGCCGGCGATCAGCAGCTTGGCGTCTTCGAACCAGAAGCTCATCGAACCCGGCGTATGCCCCGGCGTGTGCAGCGCCACACCACAACCGCAGGCCAGCTCCTCGTCATCGGCCAACCACCTGTCCGGCGCCGGGACCGGGGTGTAGGGCACGCCGAACATGCGGCACTGCATCTCCAGATTGTCCCAGAGGAACTGATCCTCCTTGTGCAGATGCAGCGTGGCGCCGGTCTTCTCCTTCATCTGCCCGGAGGCGAGGAAGTGATCCAGGTGGGCATGGGTGTGGATGATGCTGACCACCTTGAGACCATGGGCCTCCAGACGCGCCATGATCAGATCGGGATTGCCGCCCGGATCGACCACGATGGCCTTCTTCGTAATCGGATCGCCGATGATGGTGCAGTTGCACTGCAAGGGGCCGACGGGAAAGGTCTCGCGGATCAGGGAGGGGCGTTCGGCGGTGTTCATCAGAGGGCCTCGTTTCGATAATCGCCGGGCAGTTTACCGGTCCATTTCCTGAATGCACGGCGGAAGTTGGACGGGTCGCTGAAACCCAGCAACTGGGCGATCTCGTACAGCGGCAAATGCGTGGTGGTCAGGTACTGCAGGGCCAGGCGCTTGCGTACCTCGTCGAGCACCTGCTGGTAGCTGGTGCCCATCTGCGCCAGGTGCCGGCGCAGGCTGCGGCCACTGGTGTGCAGGGCGCTGGCGGCGCTTTCGAGGTCGGGGAAATCGCCAGGGCGCGCCAGCAGCAGGCGACGCACGCGGGTGAGCAGGCCGTCCTGCACGTCGAGGCTGGCCAGCAGCGCCTCGCACTGCTGCTCGCACATCTGCACCGTGGCCGGGTTGGCCAGGGCCATGGGCCGCTGCAGATAGTGCCGCGGCAGGCGCAACCAGTGCCAGGGCTGCTCGAACTGCGCCGCCACGCCGAACACCTCGGCGTAGCGTGTGGCGTAGTCCGGCGCGGCATGGGCGAAGCCGACGGCGAGCCCCTGCAATTCCTCGCCGAGCAGGAAGCGGGCGATGGTGTGAATGCTGGTCAACAGGCCTTCGGCGGCAAAGCGCGATTGCGGCCCCATGGGGAAGGACTCGACGGCGCGCAATTCCATGTCCTCGCCCTGCTCCACCAGCTCCAGCTCGAAAGCCAGGCCAAGCACCCGGTAGTACTTCAGAGCGAACTGCAGCGCCTTGCCCAGGTTGGCGCTGGACAGCACCGCATAACCGAGGATGCCATGGGTGGAGACGTTGAGCCGCTGGCCCAGCACCAGGCCCAGCGCCGGTTCGCCGCAGCGCTCCAGCGCGGCCTGGGTGAGCAGGTGAAAATCCTGAAAGGACAGACGTCCGTTCGGGCTGCCCAGCACTTCGGGGCGCACCCGTGCGGCGGCGAACAGGGCATCGCGCGGCACACCCCGCTCCTCGGCCAGCGCCAGCAAGGCCTCGGCATAGGCCACGGGAACCAGTTCGGCAGTGAAGTTCAGCGCGTTTTTCATCGGGCGTCTTGTCGTGGCGGCTGGCCGTAAATGACCCGTGTTTTGGCTGACCTTAACCTTGCCCGCGGCCGCGCCACAAGCCCATAGTTGCACCATGGTCCCGCAACCGGAGGCAACAGGCATGGCCAGTACCACCCCGGAAGGCTTGCAGATCCGCCCGCGCCAGCTCGACTTCGAGCTGCCCGATCCACTGCCGCGACACTGGCACGGCGGCAATGCATTCAAGACCCATCTGTTCAACGCCATGTCGGTGTTGTTCCCCGACGGCGAGCGCTTCTTCATCGATTCGGTGCGGCTGTTTCGCGAGCAGGTCGAAGATCCGCGACTCAAGGAGCAGATACGCGGCTTTATCGGTCAGGAAGGCCATCACAGCCGCGAGCACCTCGAGTACAGCGAGCGCCTGCGCGAGCTGGGCTATGACATCGATTATCTGGAGCGAGGCCTCAAGCGCCGTTTGGCCTTTTTGCAGAAGCACCTGCCGAGCAAGCTGCAACTGGCCGCCACCGCCTCGGTGGAGCACCTGACCGCGATCATGGCCGACGCCCTGCTGAAGGATCCGCTCTGGCTGGAAGGCGCGGACCCGCGCATGGCGCGCCTGTGGCGCTGGCACGCCCTGGAAGAGACCGAGCACAAGGCGGTGGCCTTCGACGTGTTCCAGCTGGTCAGCGGCAACCCCTGGCTGCGCCGCCGCGCCATGCTGCAGAGCACCTTCTTCTTCACGCTCGACACCACCAAGGGCCTGTTGCACATGCTCAAGCGCGACGGCCTGCTGTGGAACTGGCGGGTATGGCGCGACGGCCTGGCCTGGCTATGGGGCTCGCGCGGCATCTATCGGCCGCTGGTGCGGGTCTACCTGGACTTCTACAAGGCCGACTTCCACCCCTGGCAGCACGACAACCTGCACCTGGTGCAGCAGTACCGCGGCGAATTCGATACGCCGGCCAGCTAAAGGCGATTTCCGCAGGATTATGCGCCGCATTCGGGCGGCGCTGTCCGCCCTGGGATGCGCGGTGTCCCCCCCCACACAACCAGCGGCGAACAGCTGGTGCGCATCGCGCACCCCATCTCCTCGACGCGCCCGTCACCTATCCCCCAACTTTCCACTGGCCAAGCCCCGATGGCCGGATATGACTGCAACATTGGCTGTTGCGAACCTGTGCCGGCGAGCCCACGGGCGCCATAGTCGGTGGCACTTCATCAGCGCAAGGGAGCCCTTATGGCCAGTACCACCCCGGAAGGTTTGCAGATCCGCCCGCGACACATGGATTTCGATCTGCCCAACCCGCTGCCGCGTCACTGGAACGACGGCGACGCGTTCAAGAGCCATCTGTTCGATGCCATGTCGGTGCTGTTCCCCGACGGCGAACGCTTCTTCATCGACTCGGTGCGCCAGTTCCGTGATCGCATCGACGACCCGCTGCTCAAGGAGCAGATTCGCGGCTTCATCGGCCAGGAAGGTCATCACAGTCGCGAGCACCTGGAATACAGCCAGCGCCTGCGTGATCTGGGTTACGACATCGAGCGCATCGAGAAGCGCGCCCGCGCGCGCATCCGCTACACCCAGAAGAAGTTCTCGCCACAGCGGCAGCTGGCCGCCACCGCGGCGCTGGAACACATCACCGCGATCATGGCCGACGGACTGCTGAAGAACCCGGCCCACATGGCCGGCGCCCATCCCACGCTGGCGCGCCTGTGGCGCTGGCATGCGCTGGAGGAAACCGAACACAAGGCCGTGGCCTTCGACGTCTACAACCAGGTGTGCGGCAGCCGCAAACTGCTGCGCCGGGCCATGGTCATGGGCACCTTCTTCTTCGTGCTCGACACCACCCGCGGCCTGGCGCACATGCTCAAGGTCGACGGCCTGCTGTGGAACTGGCGCGTCTGGCGCGACGGGCTGCGCTGGATGTGGGGCAAGGAAGGCGTGTTCCGCCCGCTCCTGCGTCCCTATCTGGACTTCTTCAAGAAGGACTTCCACCCCTGGGAACACGACAACCTCGCACTGCTGCACGCCACCCGCGAGGAATTCGACGGCGTGCCGCAACCTCAGGCCAGCGCAGCCTGAATGCAGGCCGCGTAGCTCGGTGCAATCCGGGGCTTCGCTAGCGAAAACCCGGGTTTGCATCCTGCTGCAGACAAGGCGGGAGCAACCCGCCGAATCCGCGCCCGACGGGCATCGCTCAACCCAGCAGAAACCTCATCGCATCGGCCGCGCTCTGCTCGGGAATCTCCTCCATGGGAATGTGTCCCACCCCCGGGTAGACCTTGACCTGAATGCCCGGCAGGTCGCGCTGCCACAGCGGCACGTGCCGGGGCGAGATCCAGCGGTCGCGCTCGCCCCACATCAGCAGGGTCGGTGCCTGGATGCCGGCCACCCGTTGCGGTGTGGTGTGCAGCTCCTGCCTGTTGACCTTCAGCAGCACGCGAAAGATGTCCATCATGCCGCGGCGGTTGCCGGGGCGGCGCGACAGGTCGTAGTAGCGGTCGACCACACCGGGCTTGATCCGCCCCGGCTCGCCGTAAACCTCCTTGATGCCCTGGGCGATCAGCGCGCGCGGCATCCACAGCGGCATGGCCACGGTCGCTCCAGGCAGCGCGGCGGCGGCGATCATCCAGGGCACCTTGGCCATGGGGTAGCCGGCCGGATCGATCAGCACCAGCTTGCCGACCCGCTGGGGCTGGGCCAGGGCGAAATTCCAGGCGATGTAACCACCGAGGGAATTGCCGGCGATATCCGCCCTGCCCACCTGCAGATAGTCGAGCAGCAAGCCAAGCACGCGAATCATGCGCTCGGCCGAGTACTCGCCGTCGCGCGCCGGGCCGGTGAGGCCAAAGCCGGGCACGTCGAAACGGATGATGCGGTAGTGCGGGGAGAAGGCCTCTGCCCAGCCGTCCCAGGTATGCAGCGAGGCCACCACGCCGTGGATCAGCACCAGTGCCGGCTTGTCGCGGCTGCCCTCGTCACGGTAATGGACATTGAAACCGTCGATCTCGACATAGCGGGAGCCTTGGGCAGCGTTGCCATAACGCGCTTTCAGGCGCTCCAGCGGCAGAGCACCGAACCCCAGGCGGGCGAAGCCAGCGGCCAATGGCGGCTGCAGCGACAGGCTATTGGACATGCGCGATACCTCGATTCTTGTTGTAGGTATCGGTGATCAGAACATGACCTGGCGGCAAACACTGCCCAACCTAGGTTGAGCCTGGGCACAGCGAGGCGATTAGCAGGTCGCCGAGTACCGCCTTGGCCTGCTCGATCTGTTCGCGGCTGGCGCTGCGCCCGAGCAGGTCGAGCGAGGCGGCTTCCAGCGCCCAGATCAGCGCCTGATACACCAGCGGATCGCGCGGCGTCAGCTCCGGCTCCAGCCGCTCCACCACCAGACGCAGCATCTCCTGATGGGCGCGCTGACGGTGCGCGGCCAGCGGCGAATCGGCTCGCAGCGCCTCCTCCTGCATTAATCGGATGATCGGTCCGACCGCCAAGTGGTAGTCGAAGAACAGGCCGACCATGGCGCGCAGCCAGGCCTGCGGGCTGCCGGCTACCTGCTGCATCTGGCGAAACCGCGCCAGCAGCAGTTGCACCGAGGTCTGATAGATGCCCTCGAGCACGTCCATCTTGTTGGCGAAGTACTTGTAGAAGGTACGCCGCGATACCTGCGCCGCCTCCAGCAGATCGTTCACCGTGACCTGCTCCAGGCCCTTGCGGGCGAACACGCCGATGGCCGCCAGCTGGATGTTGGTGCGCTGCAGGTGCCCGACCAGCGGGCCCTCGCTGCCGCTACCCTGCTGTGGGGCCAGCGCGCCGTAACCGCCGAGGTCCTCGAACACCGCGCGTATCGCCCCGCGCTCGGTCAGCTCGTCCATGCTCTTCCCCCAACCAAGGCGCGGGTGACTGCGGCTGTCGAGCTGAGTACTCTGGAGCCGCCTCTAGCCGCGGATATTCATCGTGTCGCTCACCCTAGCACGCCCCCTTCTCTGGCCGCTGGCCATCCTTTTGCTGGTTTGGCTGCCGCACGCCGGCGCAGCCGAGCTGTTCTACCTGGGCCAGCGCATTCCCGATATCCACAAGCCCTGGCGTGCCGGAGACTACCAGCAACTGCGCGAAGCGCTGGAACAGCTCGACAGCACACAGGCCAACGCGCTGCCACGGCGCAGCGGCGAGTTCACCGGGCCGATCTACCAGCGCATGATCTCGACCGAGAACTTTCGCCCGCAGCTCAACATCTATGCGCCGCTGGAGCTGCGACAGAACGAGGCGCGCGAGGTGCTGTTCGAACTCAAGGAGCTGATGCGCCTGTACTTCGACTTCCGCGCCAAGCAGCAGCCCTATGCCGCCGAAGCGCTTGGCCTAATGAGCTACTCGTTGCGTCAGCAGGCGATTCTGTTCACCCTCACCACCGAATTCTGGATGACCCTGTCGCAGAGCGAGCAGAGCAACCCGGTGCGCCTGCAGGGCCTGCAGGAAACCAAGGCAGCGGCGGCCATGCTCAGCAACAGCGCGCTGGACTATCTGGAGCTGACCCAGGCCTTCGGCCGCGACGAACTGCTGCTGTACAGCGCCGAGCTGAGCCAGCAGTTGCCGGAGCTATACGTGCACCTGCCGGCAGACGTCCAGGCGGGGCTGCTGAAACGGATCGAAGGGCTCGCCAGCAACCATCGTTATCCCCAGGTGGGCAACGACATGGCTGCACTGCTGCCAGTGCTGCAGATGATTCATCGTGACGTGCAGACCAAGCTGGCGCAGCCGGTGACGCCGCCCATCAAGGCCCCGACGCTGGACCTCTCGCTGCCTGGCTCAGCGCAGTAGGCCGAGGCCCTTGGCCCGCGCCACCGCCTGCGTGCGCCGCTCGACGCCGAGCTTGCTGTTGATGTGGCGGGCGTGGGTCTTGACCGTGTGCAGGGAGATGAACAGACGCTCGCTGATCTCCTGATTGGAACAGCCGCGCGCGATCAGCTGCAGCACGGCCATCTCACGGCCGCTGAGCTTTTCCGTCGGGCCGCTCTCCTCCGGCGCCACCTCCTCGTCCGCCTCACGAGCGGCCGGCAACTGGGCGAGCAGCGCATCGCGCTGCGGGCAAGCAGGACGCAACTGCAAACGCTCGCGCAGCCACTGCGGCTGATGCTCGAGCAGTTCGACGAACGGCAGCAAAGCACCGCCCTGGGCGACCTCCAGGCAGCCGTCGAGCTGCTGCTGCGCCTCACGCTCACGGCCCGTCTGACGCAGCAGCTGAGCCAGCTGCGCCTGCGCCATCAGCCCCACCAGTTGCCCACCGAGCCCCTGGGCCTGCTGCTGCAAGGCGCGCAGACGCCGCTCCGCGGCTTCCACATCGCCCTGTAGACGCTCCAGCGCCGCCTGCTGCAAGTCGATATGCAGGGCCAGCTGTGGATGGAACTCCGGCGCCAGGGCGCGCCCCTGATCGCCATAGGTTTCGGCTAGTTGCGGCAGCCAGGCGGCGGCCAGCTCGACCTGCCCCTGACGCAACCACAGCTCGCACTTGATCAGGGTGATCATCGCCAGGTAGTAGATCGCCGGTACGTCCCATACATGCATCAGCCGCTCCGCCTCACCAAGCAGGGCAAAGGCCTCAGCGGGGCGACCGCGGCGCCCTTCCAGGCAGGCCAGCACGCAGTAACCGATCAGCACACCGACGTCGCGACAGCTTCTCGCCTCGGCGATACCGGCGTGCAGCTGCTCGGCCGCCCGCGGCTGCAGGCGCAGGCTGAGCAGATAGCCCTCGTACAGGGTCAGACGTGCTCGCACCGAATAGCTGCGCTGCACAGGCAAGCCCTGCAGATGCGCCAGCCCCTGGCGCACCTCGCTCAACGCCCGCAGCACTTCGCCACGCGCCTGCAGCACGCGAGCACGCTCGTAATGCGCCAGCGCTTCGAACAGCGGGTTGTCGATGCGCTGCGCCAGCTCCAGGGCCTCGCGATTGAGACCGCGCGCTCGCCACAGATCGCCACGCACCATGGCCAGATTGGCCAACGTCGACAGACACATGAAATGGGGGCCATAGCGCTCCGCGGGCAGGCCGGCAAGCGCCTCGCTGCATTGCTGCTCGGCCCGCGCGCCGTCGCCTCGGCCTCGCGCGATGACGCCGTCGAGCGCCTGCCACTGCGCCAGCAGGCTGCGCTGGCCGAGCGGATCGGCCGCGGGCAGGAAACGTCCGAGCTGCTCCAGCAGTTCCTGCGCGGCATCCAGCTGGCAGGCCAGTGCCAGCGCCCAGCCATAGAGCATGATCAGGCGTGGTGTACTGGCCAGCAGGTCGTCCGGCAGGTTGGTCTTCCAGCGCAGCAACATGGCGATGTTCTGCTCTGCCAGCATCTGCTCTTCGGAAAGGTTCTGCACCAAACTGGCGGCGACATCGGCCTGACCGGCCAGCAATGCCTGCTCGATGGCCGAGTCCAGCATGCCCTGCGCGGCGAACCAGCGGCATGCGCGCAGATGAGCGCCGCCCTGCGAGCGAACCTGGCCCTCGAGCGATCGCGCGTTGAGCAGGTCGGAAAACAGATGGTGGTAACGAAACCACTGGCCCTGCTCGTCAAGCGGCACCAGGAATACCTGATTGGCCTGCAACTGCCGGATGATCGCGGCGCTGTCATGGCTGTCGCGCACCGCATCGCAGAGCCCGGCGCAGAAGCGCTCCAGGCAGGCCGTCTCATAGAGAAACTGCTGCACCTCGGGCGGCTGCCGCTCTATCACTTCCTCGAGCAGGTACTCGCGGATCAGCCCCTCGCCGCCATGCAGCGCCAGGTCCTCCTGGGCACCGCCATCGAGCTCCTCGACCGCCAGCAGCCACAGGCGCAGGCCTGCTACCCAACCCTCGCTGCGCTGCAGGATATCGGCGACCTGCGGCCTCTGCAGGCGAGCCCCCTGGCTGCTCAGCAGGGCATCCACCTCGCCGGTGGTGAGCCTCAGGTCCTGTTCGTTGAGCTCCAGCAACTGCCGCGACAGACGCAGGCGAGCCAGATGCCAGTCGGGCCGCTGGCGGCTGGTCACCAGCAGCAGGACGCCGGGTGGCAGGTGATTGAGGAAGAACTGCAGGCAACGGTCGAGCACCGGCCCCTGCGCCAGGTGATAGTCGTCCAGCACCAGCAACAGCGGCTGACCGTCATCCAGCTCGTCGGCAAGCTCATCGAGCAGACCATCGAGCCACTGTTCGAAGGCAAACGGCTGGTGGCGCTGACGCATCTTCAGCAGGCCGAGCGCTTCTTCACCAAGAGCGGGATAGAACTGCTGCAGCCCTTGCAGCAGGCGCTCGAGAAAGCGCCCGGGGTCCTGATCGCGCTCGCTCAACCCCAGCCACAGGCTGTGCCAGTGCTCGGGCAACCCCTCGCAAAACTCGATGGCCAGGGAGCTCTTGCCGAACCCCGCAGGCGCACAGACCAGCAGCAAGCGCCCCTGCAGCCCCTCTTCGAGGCGCTGGCACAACCTGGGCCGGGGCACATGCCCTGCCGGCAGCGGTGGCCGGTAGAAACGCGCCTCGACCGGCGAGGCCGGTGCGTAAGGGAAACCAGGCGAACGGGAAAGGTCTGTCATCGGCCACTTCTTGGGAAGTCTTGTGTAGGCGCACCCTGAGCTCAGCCTAGCGACTTGTATTGGCCATTTGAAGCGTCGGCTACAGTCCGTAACGAAAAAGCCGGCACAAGGCCGGCTTCGTCGTGTAGATCGACAACAGCAGTTAGCGAACGCCCGCCTGGCGCAGGGCCGCCGGAGTGTAGTCGCTGCTGGAGGCCTTGTAGTTGAAGTCGTAGGCCTGCTTCTCCTCGTTCTTCATACCCAGAGCCAGGTAGCGACCGGACAGCAGGTCGTACAGAGTCTCCACGGTGTACCACGGCACCTGCTTGTCGTAGTAGTACTGGGCATGCGCCTCGGCTACGCGCCACAGGGTACCGCGACCGTCGTAGTGATCGATCAGCGAAGCCTGCCAGGTATCCTCGTCGATGTAGAAGTCACGCTTGGCGTAGATGTGGCGCTCGCCCGACTTCAGGGTCGCGGTCACATGCCAGACGCGGTGCAGCTCGTAACGAGTCAGGTCCTGGTTGATATGGCCGGCCTTGATGATGTCGGAGTACTTCAGGTTCGGCGAATCCAGCTTGTAGGCGTTGTAGGGGATGTAGATCTCCTTCTTGCCGTTGAGCTTCCAGTCGTAGCGATCCGGCGCACCGTTGTACATGTCGAAGTTGTCGGAGGTACGCAGACCGTCGGCCGCGGTACCCGGACCGTCGTAGGACACCTGCGGCGCACGACGCACGCGACGTTGACCGGCGTTGTACAGCCAGGCCAGACGCGGCTCCTTGACCTGGTTGAGGGTCTCGTGCACCAGCAGCACGTTACCGGCCAGACGCGACGGAGCGGTGACGCGCTGCTTGAAGTAGAACAGTACGTTGCTTTCCTTGCTCGGATCGAAGTCGGTCAGCGCATCGCGGAAGGTGAACTCGTCCTGGAAGTAAACCAGCGAGTAGGAACCATTCGGCTGCGGAGTCGCCTGAGTCACCAGACGACGCACGCTGCCACCGCGGTAGCGGGTGATGTGGTTCCAGATCGCTTCCAGGCCGTTCTGCGGGATCGGGAAGGGGTTGGCAGTCTTGAAGTTCTCCAGACCGTTGCCGCCCTCAACCATACGGGTGTTCACCGCGTTCTGCTTGGTCGCCTCGAGTACCGAAGCCGGCAGGCTAGCCGAACGGTGGGTCGGGTAGACCGGCATCTTGTAGCTTTCCGGATAGCGCTTGAACATCGCCAACTGGCCGGGGGTCAGCTTGTCCTTGTACTGCTCGACGTTCTGCGCGGTGATGGTGAACAGCGGCTGCTCGCTGGCGAACGGGTCCGACAGGAAGCCCTTGCCGTCGACGCTGCCTGCATTGGCCGGCAGACCGCCGGTCCAGGCAGGGATCGAACCATCAGCGTTACCCGCCATTTCAGCACCGACCGGCGTCAGTCTGGCACCCAGCTTGGCCGCTTCATCCGGCGACACTGCGGCCATCACGCTGGTCGCCAGCAGAGACAGGGTCAGGACACCGCTTTGCCACAGTTTTTTTGTTGTTTTCATTTGCATCATGATTCCTCGAAATTCCTGACCGCTTAGAAGTTCACGCCAAAGCTGAGTGCGACGAAGTCGCGGTCAATATTGGTGTTGTACTTACCACCGAAGAAATCGGTGTAGGACAGGCTGGCGGTGTAAGTATTCTGATACTCGGCATCCAGGCCCAGGCTGATTGCCTTGTTGCCCTCATTGAAGGTCGGGCCATAGCCGTCGACGTCATGCGACCAAGACAGGCTGGGCTTGAGGTTTACCCCGGCGAATGCGTTGTTGTAATCGAGCACTGCACGCAGGCGGTAACCCCAGGAGGTATTGGTGAAGAAGCCCTTGTCGTCGCAGTTCTGCGGGTTCGCTGAGTTCGCAGTACCGGTGCAGAGGCTGTTGTCGGGGTAGGCGCCCGCACCGAATTCGGGGGCACGACCGAAACGCAGCTCATTCTTGCCCAGGTTGCTGACGTGCGTGTAGCCCACCTCGCCAACTACAGTGAGGCGCTCGGCGCCGGCAACCTGATCAAAGAACTGGGTAACGCTGACCTGTGCCTGAGTCATGGGCTTGCGCACATAGCCGGTTAGGGTCTCGCCTGCACCGTACTGAGCATGGCCGCTGGTATAGATCGGCAGGTTGGCAGGTACACCGAGCCCAATACCTATCGGCCCTTGGGCAATGGAGGCTAGCGTCAGGTCAGTGGTATTGATCTGCATCGGCATATTCGGCCGATAACTCAGTTCGCCATTCACTGCAGTGGAGCCAATATTGGTAGCGAAGCTCACGCCGTGCAGTCGAATGTCCTCCGGGTACTCTAGGCCATACTTGGCGAACAGCTCGCCAGTGGCCGGATCTTCCACGGGGTTTGGATTCCCCAGGACGCCGCCAGGAAGCAAGTAGACGCCTTGACCTGCCCTGTAGGACAGGATCGGTGTGCGGCTGTGGTAGTTCATGGTGTAGAAGCCGAACTCGGTATTATTCAACTCCTCGACGAACCAGCGCAGCGCGATACCGTACTGCCCGCTGTCGCGTGCATCCTTGTCGCCCATGCGCCCTACATAGCGATAACCCGGACTGCCTGGGCCACCGAAATCGCTACCGTTGACGGCCAGACGATCGACGCAACCATCCTGCACCACGTCGACGGCGAAGAAGGTGCCGCAGTTGTCGAGAACGGTCTGGTCCCACTCGAGCTGATAGAACACCTCGGCCGAGAGGTTGTCGGTCAGGCTTTGCGACACATAGAACATGTTGACCGGGATCAGGCCTTCCTTGATCTCGGCACCGGGACGACGGAACGCTGATACGTCTACCGGGTTGATCGTGTTGATCGAGTTCTGGATAAAGGTGCTCTCGCCCCAGCTCACTACCTGCTTGCCGACGCGTACGCTGCCCGGCAGGTCTGCGATGGTGTAGTTGTGATAGAGGAATGCGTCGAGCAATTGCACGCCGGACGATTGCGCGGCGGTCTTGCGGTTGCTGTCGTCGATGTCATACAGCAGGCGGCTCTCGTCTTTCAGCTCGAAGTCATACCAGTACTTGCCGCGCACGAACACACCGGTATCGCCGTACTTCAGCTCGAGGTCGTGGATGCCCTTGAAGATCTTCGAGAAGGTCTCGCCCTTCTTGAAGTTCAGACGGCCGTCGTCGCCGGTCTGGGACGAGGCCTCGCCACCGTTGCGAGTGCCCACTAGGCTAGGGTCGGCACCGCGCACCGCCCAACTGGCACCGACGGACATTTGCGAATCGAACTGACCCTCGATCTCGCCGATATTGAAAGACACACCGAATGCCGGAGCGGCGAGGGTGGAAGCGAGGCTGACTGCCAGCGGCAGTTTCGCCAGGCGCCAGTAGGGTGTTGTTTTTGTCATCGACGCTACTCCATGTGTTTTTTGTTATGGATGCTTGGACTATAGCCAGCGGGTACTACTGCTTGATCCCTCGAAAGTGTGATTTGCAGCCCCCAGGCACTCTGGCTCGCAGGTTTCAGACCCTGCCCCTAGCCAAGCATGGACGTGAAACAGCAATTAGCAAGCCAAACGCTTGTTTGACTGGGCAGTCACTTCGGCCACCCAGCCAGTTCGCACCTTACAGCGTGGACAGGAATGCGCTTCCGGCCTCCTGCCATTGGGCGATATCGACGCGAATGCGCTTCTTGTCCAGCTTGCCGACACTGGTTTTGGGAACTTCGGTAACAAGCGCGATCTGCGTGGGTATCGCCCACTTGTTGATATGGCCCTGCTCGACGAACGGCTTGAGGTGCTCCTTCAAGCTCTTGGCGTCCAGTGCCTGTCCCTCGTGTACCACCAGCAGGGCGAAGGGACGCTCGCCCCACTGCGGATCTGGCACACCGACCACGGCGACTTCCCGCACTGCCGGATGCCGGCTGATCAGGTCTTCCAGCTCCAGGGAGGAAATCCACTCGCCGCCGGTCTTGATCACGTCCTTGATGCGATCGCGAATCTCGATGAAGCCCATGCCGTCGATGGTGGCCACATCACCGGTGTGCAGCCAGCCATGCGCCCAGAGCTCCTCGCCCTTCTCCGGCTCCCGGAAGTAACCCTGGGTCAGCCAGGGCGCGCGCAGGACCAACTCGCCCTGGGTTTCGCCATCGCTGGGCAACAGCTTGCCTTCGCTGTCCATGATGGCCGCCTCCACCAACGGCACCGGGATGCCGGCCTTGATGCGGTAGGTGGTGCGCTCGTCCTCGCTGCCGGCGCGCAGCTCCTCGTTGAGGTAGGCGCAGGAAATCAGCGGACAGGTCTCGGACATGCCGTAAGCCGCGGTGAGCTGGATGCCACGCGCCTTGGCCGCCTCGTACAGCGAGCGGTTCAGCGCGCTGCCACCGATGATCATCTTCATGCCGCCGAAGTCATGCCCCTGCGCGCCAGGGGCATTGAGCACCATCTGCAGAATGGTCGGCACGCAGTGGGAGAAGTTGACCTTCTCTTCCTTGATCAGCCGGCAAAGCATGTCCGGCTCGTAGCGCCCCGGGTACACCTGCTTGACCCCGAGCATGGTGGCCACGTAGGGCACGCCCCAGGCGTGCACGTGGAACATCGGCGTGATCGGCATGTAGACATCGTCGTTGCCCAGCAGGCGAATGCTGTCCAGGCCGCCCATGGTGGTCGCCATCGACAGGGTGTGCAGCACCAGTTGCCGGTGAGTGAAGTACACGCCCTTGGGGTTACCGGTGGTGCCGGTGGTATAGAAGGTAGTGGCTACCGAGTTCTCGTCGAAGTCGGCGAAGTCGTAGCTGGGGCTGGCCGCCGCCAGCAGGCTCTCGTATTCACCGACAAGGTTCGGCAGTTCGGCGCTCTTGTCATCGCCATCGGTCAGCAGCAGGGTCTTCTCGACGGTGGTCAGCTGCCCGGCAATGCCGTTGTACAGCGGCACGAATTCGCTGTTGACCAGCACGAAGCGGTCCTCGGCGTGGTTCATGGTGTAGAGGATCTGGTCCGGCGACAGGCGAATGTTGATGGTGTGCAGCACCGCGCCGAGCATGGGAATGGCGAACATGCACTCGAGATAGCGGTGGCTGTCCCAGTCCATCACCGCCACGGTATCGCCGGCCTTGACCCCGGCCTCGCTGAGCACATTGGCCAGCCGGGCGACGCGCTCGTTGAAGGTGGCGTAGCTGTAACGCAGCTTGTCGCGATAGACGATTTCCCGGGTCTTCTCATAGCGGCTGCCGGACAGCAGCAGGCGCTTGATCAGCAGCGGATAAGCGTGGGCATTGGTAGCGGAAGGGATCAGTCGGGTCTGCAGCATGAAGTCACCTTGAGGCACGCCAGGAATTTATGATGCAGCGACTCTAGAGCGGTGCCCGCACAGCGAAATCAGCCCAAAGAATGATTTGCAACGTGACTCTATGGCCACTTTTAGTCACAGGTTAGAATCGAGACAACCCGCCAGTCCTGAAAAACTTTCGGGAGCAGTTCTTGACGTCGCTGCGCGGCGGCCCGAAGGCTGACAGCCGTAGAGGGCACGCCACAAACAAGGCGGCACCGAGCCACACGTTCGTTCGAGGTAACACCATGTCCGATATCGTCATCGTCAGCGGCGCCCGTACTCCCATGGGCGGTTTCCAGGGCAGCCTGGCCAGCGTGGCCGCCGTCGATCTGGGCGCTGCCGCCATCCGCGAGGCAGTCAAGCGCGCCGGTATCGAGCCGGCCGAGGTGCAGGAAGTGATCATGGGCTGCGTACTGCCGGCCGGCCTCAAGCAGGGCCCGGCACGCCAGGCCTCGCTCAATGCCGGCCTGCCAAGCGCCACCGGCTGCACCACCATCAACAAGCTGTGCGGCTCGGGCATGAAGGCGGTGATGATGGCCTTCGACTCGCTCAAGGCCGGCAGCAACCAGGTGATGATCGCTGGCGGCATGGAAAGCATGTCCAACGCCCCCTACGTACTGGAGAAGGCCCGCACCGGCCTGCGCATGGGCCATGGCGAGATCAAGGACCACATGTTCCTCGACGGCCTGGAAGACGCTCGCACTGGCCGCCTGATGGGCTCCTTCGCCCAGGAGACCGCCGACCGATACGGCATCACCCGCGAGGAAATGGACGCCTACGCCATCGAGTCGCTCAAGCGTGCCCAGACTGCAATCAAGGACGGTTCGCTGGATGCCGAGATCGTGCCGATCACCGTCAGCTCGCGCAAAGGCGAAGTGGTGGTCAAGGATGACGAGCAGCCGCTGACTGCCAACCTCGACAAGATTCCTGCGCTGAAACCCGCCTTCAAGAAGGACGGTACCATCACCGCCGCGAACGCCAGTTCGATCTCCGATGGCGCCAGCGCCCTGCTGCTGATGACTGCCGAGGAAGCTGCCAGGCGCGGCCTCAAACCGCTGGCCAGGGTCGTTGCCCACGCCACCCAGAGTCAGGACCCGAGCGAGTTCACCCTGGCGCCCATCGGCGCCATGAGCAACCTGCTGAAGAAGACCGGCTGGAACAAGGATGAGGTGGACCTGTTCGAGATCAACGAAGCGTTCGCCATGGTGACCATGCTGGCAATGCGCGAACACGGTCTGGATCATGCCAAGGTCAACGTCTTCGGTGGCGCCTGCGCTCAGGGGCACCCGGTCGGCTCCACCGGCTCGCGGATCATCCTCACCCTGATCAACGCCCTGCAGAAGAAAGGCGGCAAGCGCGGTATCGCCTCGCTGTGCATCGGCGGCGGCGAAGCCACTGCAGTGGCCATCGAACTGCTGTAAGCCCGCCCGTAACGAAAGAGCCCCGCAGTTGCGGGGCTCTTTCGTTTAACGCATCTCGGTCAGCGCCAGCTTCACGCCGATGCCCACCAGCACCGCGCCCATCAGCCGGTCGAACCAATGCCCCATGCGGGCGAAGCCGGCGCGTACACGCTGCTGACTGAACAACCAGGCCACCAGGCAGAACCAGAAGGCGGTGGCCAGCGCCAGATACAGGCCATAACCGGCCTGCACCGCCACCGGCGTGTGCGGGTTGATCACCACGGTGAACAGCGACAGGAAGAACAAGGTCGCCTTGGGGTTCAGGCCGTTGGTCACGAAGCCGGTGACGAAGGCGCCACGGCCACTGCGCTCACCTGCCGCCAGGTTCAGCTCGGCACTGGCCGGGTCTGCCGGACGCGCGCGCAGTGCCTTGATACCGATGTACAGCAGATAAGCGGCGGCCAGCCATTTCAGCGCGTTGAACAGCACGATGGACTGCGAAACGATCAGGCCGATACCGAGCAGCGAATAGGTCACGTGTACCAGGATGCCGGTGCCGACACCGAAGGCGGTGAACAACCCCGCACGCCGCCCATAGGCCACGCTCTCGCGCACCACAATGGCGAAATCGGGGCCCGGGCTGGCCACGGCCAGCAGGTGAATCAGGGCAACGGTGAGGAACTCGGTCCAGTACATGAGGGCTCCGCAGCGGCAGTCGAGGTCTGATAGGCTCGCCAATCTACTCCTGCGCCCCCTCTGCGAAAAGGTACAGCTGATGAGCAACAGCGCCCGCGCCGTATTCCTCGACCATGCTTCCCTCGACCTCGGCGACCTCGATATGCATCCCCTGCAGCAGGCCTTTGCCGAGCTGACGCTGCATGCACAGACCGCCCCCGAGCAGGTTGCCGAGCGCCTGCAGGGCGCCCAGGTGGCCATCAGCAACAAGGTACCGCTGAATGCCGCCACCTTCGCTGCCTGCCCCGAACTGAAACTGGTACTGGTCACCGCCACCGGCACCAACAACATCGACCTGAACGCCGCCCGTGCCCATGGGGTGACGGTGAGCAACTGCCAGGGTTACGGCACGCCATCCGTGGCGCAACACACGCTGATGTTGCTGTTGGCACTGGCCACCCGCCTGCCCGACTACCAGCGCGACGTGGCTGCCGGTCGCTGGCAGCAGGCCAGCCAGTTCTGCCTGCTCGACCACCCCATCGTCGAACTCGAGGGCAAGACCCTCGGCCTGCTAGGCCACGGTGAACTGGGCAGCGCGGTGGCCCGCCTGGCCGAGGCCTTCGGCATGCGCGTGGTGCTTGGCCAGCTGCCGGGCAGACCAGCGCGCGCCGACCGCCTGGCTTTGCACGAGCTGCTGCCACAGGTCGATGCGCTGACCCTGCACTGCCCGCTCAACGAGCAGACCCGCAACCTGATCGGCGCTGCCGAGCTGGCCCTGATGAAGCCGCAGGCCCTGCTGGTTAACACCGCCCGTGGTGGCCTGGTCGACGAACAAGCACTGGCCGACGCCTTGCGCCGCGGTCATCTGGGCGGCGCGGCCACCGACGTACTGACGCAGGAACCACCGAAAGACGGCAACCCGCTGCTGACTGGCGACATCCCGCGGCTGATCGTCACCCCGCACAACGCCTGGGGTAGCCGCGAGGCACGTCAGCGCATCGTCGCCCAGGTGGTGGAAAACGCAGAAGCCTTCTTCGCCGGTGCGCCGCGCCGGGTGGTCGGGTAAGCTGCGCAGCTTTTTAAGGGAGCGACGAGGTGGCGTGCGCCTAACAGCAGTGCCCGGTTTCGCAAGCCGAGCTCGCCCCGCCCCCTCAATTTTTTCGCATCACAGATTTCAGGAAGCACCATGGACCCGCGAAGCGAAGTTCTCCTGCGCCAGGCCGAGCTGTTCGAAGGCGAGCTGTTGCTGGCTGGCCTGCCGGCCGACGACCTGCTCGGCGTCCTGCCGCAGGCGCATGGCTGGAGCTGGCATGCCGGCGACCAGACGCAACTGGCGGCGCGCTTTGCCGGTCGTAGCCACTTCGACACGCAGATGCCGAAAGGCGACTATCGCGCGGCCGTGCTGTTCCTGCCGAAATCACGCGAGCTGACCGACTACCTGCTGCAGGCGCTCGCCTCGCGACTGACTGGCCGGCCGCTTTATCTGGTGGGCGAGAAGCGCGGCGGCATCGAGCGCGCGGCCAAGCAACTGGCGGTCTACGGCAAGCCGCGCAAGCTCGACAGCGCGCGCCACTGCCAGCTCTGGAGCGTGCAGATCGAGCAGGCGCCGGCAACGCCCGATCTCGACGCCCTGGCCCAGGTCTATAGCCTGCAACTGGCCGACGGACCGCTGCAGGTGGTGAGCCTGCCGGGCGTATTCGCCCACGGCCGCCTGGATCGTGGCAGCGCCCTGCTGCTGGAGCATCTGGACAATCTGCCGCAGGGACATCTGCTGGATTTCGGCTGCGGCGCAGGCGTGATCGGCGCCACCCTCAAGCGTCGTTACCCATCCAGCCACGTCAGCCTGCTGGACGTCGATGCCTTCGCCCTGGCCAGCAGTCGCCTGACCCTGGCCCGCAACGGGCTGGAGGCCGAGCTGATCGCCGGCACGGGCATCGAGTCGGCGCCCGGGGAGCTGGCCGCCATCGTCAGCAACCCGCCGTTTCACCAGGGCGTACATACCCACTATCAGGCCAGCGAAAACCTGCTGACCCAGGCCGCGCGCCACCTGCGCGAAGGCGGCGAGCTGCGGCTGGTGGCTAACAGTTTCCTCAAGTATCCACCGTTGATCGAGCACCATCTCGGCCCTTGCCGCACCCTGGCCGAGGCCGACGGTTTTCGCATCTACAGCGCACGTCGCTGAGTGGGGTTGCCCGGAACGCAACGCTTGGGCACAATGGCGCCCGTCCTAGGGGAGTAGTCTCCCGCGAGCGCCCTGCTCGCCCGGCACGCGTCAACACACTTGCTCCGCAGAGCATGGCGCGTGCGACCCAAGGCCTTCATAGAGAGGCCTGCGGTTTGACAAGACCTATGACACGCACACCTTACCCGGGGCGGGAAGGTCGTACGTGTCATAGCCGTGTCGACCCGCCCCTTTAGGAAGCCTGATGCTGGAATCCCTGTTCGTCCCCACCCTCATCGTTGCCCTTGCCGAAATCGGCGACAAGACGCAATTGCTTGCCCTGTTGCTGGCCGCGCGCTTTCGCAAGCCCTGGCCGATCATCTGGGGCATCGTGGTCGCCACCCTGGCCAACCATTTCGCCGCAGGTGCCGTTGGCAACTGGGTCGCCGGATTCTTCTCCCCCGCCACCCTGAGCTGGATACTCGCCGCCAGCTTCATTGCCGTGGCCGCCTGGACGCTGATCCCCGACAAGCTGGACGAGGACGAAGCATCCGGCCTGAAGAAGTACGGCCCCTTCCTCACCACCCTGATCGCCTTCTTCCTCGCCGAGATGGGCGACAAGACCCAGGTCGCCACGGTGATGCTGGCGGCGCAGTACCCGCATTTCGTGCTGGTGGTGATCGGCACCACCCTGGGCATGCTGATCGCCAACGTGCCGGTGGTGCTGGCGGGCAACTTCGCCGCCGAGCGCCTGCCGCTAACGCTGATCCGCCGCCTGGCTGCATGCGCCTTTGCCGCCCTGGCCGTCTATGCCGGCTATCAGGCGCTGACGCTGAGCGGGTTGCTATGACACATCGCTGACGCCAGCGAAGCGGCATTTCGGCCAATCCCAGCCCCCTCCCGCCTGCTGCTAAATTGCCGACAGATCACGCAATTGAGCCAGCAGTCTGGAGGGCGTCATGTCATTGGATGATCGCAAGAAGGTGGTGTGCCAGCACATCGACCTGACGTGGAACAAGGGCCGCCTGGCGCTGGCCGAACAGCTGCACAGCCGCGACTTTCTCTACAAGAGCTCGTTCATCGGCACCCCGCTCGACAGCGCCGGCTTCGCCCAGATGGTCCAGGACATCCGCCACGCGATGCCGGACCTGCAGGTACTGGTCGAAGAATGCATTGCCGAGGACTACAAGGTGGTCACCTGGAGCACCCTGATCGGCACTATCCAGAGGCCAGCCCTGGGCTACCCGCCCAGCGACAAGGTCCTCAGCATCTCGGCCATGGCGTTCTGGAGCCTGACACCAGGCCATGAGATCCGCGAAATCTGCACCATGTTTGACATGGAAAGCTTCCGCGCGCAACTGGGCCTGCAAACCCGCCCCTTCGCGGAAAAAGCCCTGCCCTGAAACGCCGACGGCGCGTCGTGAGTGCTCACGCCGCGCCGTCGTTCTGCTGCCGAGACCTGGGCTCAGCGCCCGGCCCTGGCCTGTTCGTACAGTGGCATCACCTTGGGAATGGCGGCCTGCAGCGACGCGATACGGCTGCTGGACGAAGGGTGAGTGCTCATGAACTCGGGCGGCGCACCGCCGCCAGCGGCCTCCATCTTTTGCCACAGGCTGATCGCCGCGTTGGGGTTGTACCCCGCACGGGCCGCCAGCTCCAGGCCGATGAGGTCCGCTTCGTTCTCGTTGGCGCGGCTGTTGGGCAGCGTCAGGCTGTACTGCACCACCGTATCGGCCAATGCCATTCCGCCTTCACCGAGGCCGAGCAAGGCGCCGGCGCCCTGCCTGGCCATCTGGATGCCATAGGCCTTGGACATGGCCTCGCGGCTGTGCTCGCGCAGGGCATGCGCCATTTCGTGACCCATGATCGCGGCGATCTCGTCGTCGGTCAGCTTGAGCTTCTCGATGATGCCGCTGTAGAAGATGATCTTGCCGCCGGGGCCGCAGTTGGCATTGAGCTCGGGGCTCTTGATCAGATTGACCTCCCACTGCCAGTTGGCCGCATCCGGACGAAAACGCGGGGCCTGGGGAATCAGGCGCGCCGCGACGGCCTGCAGGCGCTTGGCATTATTGCTGGTCTTGTCCAGAACGCCCTTGCTCGACGCCTCGCTCAGCGTCTGCTGATAGGACTGCGCATACATCTGGTTGACCTGCTCGGCCGACAGCATGCTGAACATGTACTGCTTGCGCTCCACGCCCACCGCACCACCGCTGGTGGTATTCACCGCCTGGCAGCCCGCCAGCAGCAACGCCACGGCCAGGCCACTCAGGTTAACAACCTTGCTCATCGAGCGATCTCCTTGAAACGACGGCCCTATGCTAGGCCGCTCCAACACCCCGGGCAACCACGGCACTTGCGCGATCGCCGTGCGCCATCTTTGCTAGAACCAATACCGCTACCCGGATGGGCCGCGCCAGCCCATTAAGGTTTCGTCCTGTTGCAGCCGATACCTGAGACAGGTCTCTCGCGCTCCGGAGCTCCCATGAAGTTCAAGTCGGTCCAGTTTTCCGTCGCCTTTCTTGCCGGTGCCAGCGTGCTGCTGGTGGTCGTGGCCCTGGTGCTCTATGCCCTGTTCGCCAGCAGCCGTACCCAGGCACTGGTCCAGCAGCGCACCCAGACGCTGCTCGAACAGATCATCGAACAACGCCTGGCGGCCCTGGCCCAGGCGCAGGTCAGCGAAATCCAGCGCGAACTGGAACAGCCGCTGCAGATCACCGCCGGCCTGGCCCGGGTCAACGCCATGCTCGGCATGACCGACGCCAGCGGCAGCCCGCTGCTCAGCATCAGCCGCGAGGAGCTGGCCAACCTGGTGCGTGAGACCACGGCGCAGAATCCCAAACTGCTCGGCAGCTACATCGGCTGGGAGCCGAATGCCTTCGACGCCAGCGACGACCTCTATGCCGGCAGCAGCGAGAACGGCTACGACGGCAGCGGCCGTTTCCTGCCCTGGTGGTACCGCAATGCCGACGGCAGCCTGGGGATCGACGCCATCGGCTCGATGGAAAGCGAGACCCTGCTCCCCACCGGCGTTCGTGAGGGCGAGTACTACCTGTGCGCCAAGGAGCGCAAACGCCCCTGCGTGATCGACCCGGCCCCCTACGACGTCGGCGGCAAGATGACCATGCTCGCCTCCTTCACCTCGCCGATTCTTGTGGACGGCGAGTTTCGCGGCATCGCCGGTGCCGACCTGGCCGTCAACTTCATCCAGGATCTGCTGACCAAGGCTGACGCCCAGCTCTATGGCGGCGCCGGCGAGATGGCGCTGATCGCCGGCAACGGCCGCCTGGTGGCCTCGACCCAGGCGCCGGACAAGCTTGGCGAACCGGCGACGCTGCTGCTCGATGCCAACGAGCTGGCCAACCTGAGCGGCCTGCAACCCGGCACGCCGAAGTACGACATCCATGTCGAGGACGATCCCGCCAAAAGTCATATCGAGCTGTTTCTCAGCTTCGCCATCGGCCAGAGCGACGCCCGCTGGGTGCTGATGCTGGTGCTGCCGCTGGACACCGTGATGGCCGATCTGCGCCAACTGCAGGCCGAGCTGAGCGCCCAGCGCGACGGCGACACCCTGGGCATGACCCTGGTCGGCCTGCTGATCGCCGGCCTCGGTCTGCTGGTGATCTGGTTCGTCGGCTACGGCATCGCCCGCCCGCTGCGGCAGATGGTCGGCATGCTTGATGACATCGCCAAGGGCGACGGCGATCTGACCGTGCGCCTGCAGGTGGAACGCAACGACGAGCTGGGCCGTATCGCCCAGGGCTTCAACGCCTTCCTCGCCAAGTTGCAGACCATGATCGGCGACGTGGTGACCTCGGTACAAAAGGTCAGCGACTCCTCCGAGCACACCGCCGATATCGCCATCCGCACCAACCAGGGCGTGCAGAAGCAGCTGGCGGAAATCGAACTGGTGGCCACTGCCGTGCACCAGATGACCGCCACCGCGCAGGACGTGGCGCGCAACGCCACTCAGGCCGCCGAAGCCGCGCACCACGCCGACCAGGCGGCCAATCAGGGCAAGCAGGTGGTCCAGGAAACCTCGGCCGCCATCGCCGCCCTGGCCAGCGAGATCGGCCGCGCCGTCGGCGTGGTGCAGAACCTGGCCAAGGACAGCGAGAACATCAACGCCATCCTCGTCGCCATTCGTGGCATCGCCGAACAGACCAATCTGCTGGCACTCAACGCCGCCATCGAAGCCGCACGCGCCGGCGAACAGGGCCGAGGCTTCGCCGTGGTCGCCGACGAGGTACGCAACCTGGCGCAGAAGACCCAGCAGGCCACCGAAGAAATCCAGAGCATGATCCAGCAGCTGCAGCAAGGCACCCGCGAAGTGGTCAAGGTCATGGAACAGAGCCAGAGCAAGACCGACGACAGCGTGGAGCATGCCAACCAGGCCGCCCACTCGCTGGAATCCATTACCCAGGCGGTCTCGGTGATCAACGACATGAACACGCAGATTGCCAGTGCAGCGGAAGAACAGAGCGCGGTGGCCGAAGACATCAACCGCAACGTCACCAACATCGGCCAGGTGGCCAACGAGGTCGCTGCCGGTGCCGACGAGGCCAGCCAGGCCAGCGCCGAACTGACCAAGCTGGCCGAACAGCAGCGCAGGCTGATCAATCAATTCAAGGTGTAAGCGGCTTGTAGGGTGCGCCATGCGCACCACTCTTCCAGCGGTTGTTGCGGGGGCACGGCCTAGCCGTCCCACGACAGCCTAAGGCTTCACGCCGGAGTCAGGCACTCCGGCGCATCCAGCTTCGGATCGTTGACCAGCGTGGCCAGTGCGCGCTCACGCAGCGCAACCTGCGGCTTGGCCAGCAGCGCTGCCAGTTGCTCGGGCGGCGTGTCGTTGCTCAACCACAATGCCTGTTCGTGCTCGCCGAGAATCAGCGGGCGGCGCAGCGAGGCAGCCTCCTGAGTGATCATGGCCACGCTCAGATACTCGTGCCCCCCCACCGGATAGACCTCCCACAGCGCTGCGAAGTACATCAGCGAGTCGCCACTGGTCATCCAGTACGGCCGCTTGCGCGCGGAACCGCGCCACTCGTAGAAGCCATTGGCCGGCAACAAGCCGCGGCGCAGGCGAAAGGGCTCGCGAAACATCGGCTGCTCGGCGAGGGTTTCGGCGCGGGCATGGGCGGGGGTTTTGGACAGGTCCTGCAGCCAGGCCGGGGTCAGCCCCCAGCGAGCACGCGCCGCTTCCCGCCCGTCGCGCCCCGCGCGCAACAACAGCACCTGGCCGTTAGGCGCGATGTTCCAGTGCGGCTGCTGATCGGCCGGAAAACCGGGCAGCGCCGCGAAAGCGGGAGACCAACGAAACAGGGCGTAGCGTCCGGACATGGAAGTACTCGAGAAACGGCAAAGAGCGCATCAGCACAGCAATACGCCCTGAAAGGACTCCGGCTCGTCGCCGGGCAAGGGTTGCGCGGCATTGTACGCACCGATCAGCGCCCGCGCCCGCTCGGCATCCTCGTCCGCCACCAGCAGGCCGAGCAGACCACATGCCGGCAGCTCGCCCACGGCACCGACCAGATGCTGGCCGAGCAGGTGCGCCTCGATACCCTCGCTGGCGAGCATGCCCAACAGCATCTGCCCTTCCAGCAGATTCTCCGGTTCGTAGATTCGCTGCATCAGTCGTTCTCTCCCCGTACTTCCAACTGCCAGTCGACACCATCGGTATGCAGCTCGAACAGGATCGGCCGGCAGCACACCGGACAATCCTCGATATAGGACTGATCGCCTCCCGACAGGTCGAGCACGGCCTCGGCCGGCTCACCGCAGTAGGGGCAGAGATAAGACTCGCTCTCCAGCATCGCGGCCTCCGTGTGACTTGGCGGTATAATCGCCGGTCTATTGCTCACCCTGCCGGGCAGATCCTCATTCAACCTTAGCCGTTTTAGAACAAGAGAGCATGATGGGCGCATTCGATGCCATCCGACCCTATGCCGATGCAGAAGTGCGCCCCGTTCTGGCGCGCCTGCTCGCCGACCAGGCGTTTCTCGGCACCCTTACCCGCTTCCGTTTTCCGCGCCTGGCCGGGCCACTGGGCTGGCTGCTCAAGCCGCTGATCGCCGCGCGCCTGCGCAGCGAGTTCGCCAGCATCGATTCGGTCTCCAAGCTGCAGGAAAAGATCGAGCCCTACATAGACCGCACCATCGAGCACGCCAGCGACGGCATCAGCTACTCCGGCCTGGAGCACCTGCAGCCGGGCAAGCCCTATCTGTATCTGGCCAACCATCGCGACATCGTCATGGACCCGGCCTTCGTCAACTACGCCGTCTACCATGCCGGCCTGCAGACGCCGCGCATCGCCATTGGCGACAACCTGCTGCAACGCCCCTTCGTCAGCGATCTGATGCGCCTGAACAAGAGCTTCATCGTGCACCGCTCGATCAGCGGCCGCCGCGAGAAGCTGGCGGCGTACCAGTTGCTTTCCGCCTACATCAACCACTCGATCCGCGAAGACGGCGAATCGATCTGGATCGCCCAGGCCGAAGGCCGTGCCAAGGACGGTGACGACCGCACCGACTCGGCGATCCTCAAGATGTTCCACATGAGCCGCAAGGACGAGCCGTTCGCTGCGGTGATCGACTCGCTCAACCTGATCCCGGTTTCGATCAGCTACGAATACGACCCCTGCGACCTGGCCAAGGCACGCGAGCTGAGCGTGCGCGCCGCCACCGGCAGCTACACCAAGGCGCCGGGTGAAGACGACGCCAGCATCGCCCTGGGCATCACCGGCTACAAGGGCCGCGTGCACCTGCACTTCGGCCCGCCGGTCGCCGGCCTGGAGGACACCAAGCAGCTCGCACAGGCGCTGGACCGACACATCCTCGGCCAGTACCGCCTGTTCCCGGTGCATTACCTGGCCTATGCCATGTGGGACGGTCGCGAGGCCGAGCTGAACGTACCCGCGGCGCATGAACTGTTCGCAGCCGAGGAGCTGGCCAAGGCCGAAGCCCAATGGAACAAGCGCCTGGCCGCCTGCAGCGCCGAAGAGAAACCGTTCCTGATCCTGCAATACGCCAACCCGGTGCGAAACCAGTACCGGATCAAGGCCGGCCTGCCCCTGTAAGCCCTGCGGCAGAAACGAAAACGGCAGCCCATGGCTGCCGTTTTCATTGATTCATCCGTGACTACAAGCGCGTGCTGAACCAGGACAGCAGCAGAGCCGCGCCCAGGCAGGTGGCCCCGAAACGATAGAAGAAGCGGTTGATCCGCAGGGTGCGCTCGTCGCCGTCATCCAGCGTCTCCAGTTCGCCTTGCGCCAGTACACGTGCCAGACCGCGCTGCTCGCGCAAGCGGGTCATCAGGCACAACCAGGCGCCAGCCAGAGCGAAGAACAGCGCCAACGAATTCACCGCCCCTGACGGATGGGCGAGAAACAGCGACCACAACATCTGCAGCGACATGCGACACCTCGAGAACAGCGTGGTGCAGCAAGCTCGCCACCGCACCAGAATGGGGATTTCGGCTGAAAACAGGCGCGTCTCAGCCCCCGAAAAGTCGTCGCGCAGTGTACTGAAAACCCGCTTTTATGAAGTTCGTTTCCGACGAACGCCGCTCGCTATCCCGAAATCGTCTGAAAACTGTCATATGCCTGGCCTAGGGTTTGTATCTCTGACAGTGACCAAACAGTCACGACTGTTGCTGGAGCCAATCCCCTATGTCCTCGGAGGACCTGCCATGCTCAATCCCCAACCGCTGGATCGCGATTACCTGATCGATTCGCTGGATGAAGTGGACGCCGTGATCGATGAACTCTCCTTCAACGTGCAGGACCAGCACTGGCTGGTCTACTGCGCCCTTGGCGGCCACGAGCATTACGACCTGCCGGATATCGACAATCGCACCGGCATGAGCCTGCCGGAGCTCTACGATCAGGCCGCCTGAAGCTCCCGCACAAACGAAAACGCCCCGCATTGCGGGGCGTTTTGCTATCTGCAGCGTTACTGCAGCAGTACCTGGCCGATGGTCGGGTCCTTGAAGGCCCGGGTCAGTGCATCGCTGAGCACATCGGTCACCAGCTTGGTGTTGGTCTGCTGGTTCGGCGCAGTGCCGAAACGCTGGTTCAGCGAAGCGCCGTAACGGCCGGTGTAACGGCGGCTACCGCCCTGCACATCGGCACGAATGGAGGCAGAGATGTCCGCTTCGGTGACATACATGCCTTCCTTCGGCGACTGGTACTTCAACTCAGCCAGGGTGATGGTCAGTTGTGGCGCATTGTAGGCATTGGCAGACGGGGTGAAGCCGAGCAGACGCACCGCCGCCTCCGCCTCTGCCTGCAAACGCGGCAGGATGGCGTCGCTGCTGACGCTGATGGCGCTGGTTTCCGGATACAGGCCACCGCGGGTACCCAGTACCGGCGAAGGACGGCCGTCGGCCACCCGTACCACCACCGGCTGCCCCTGCCCCACCGGGGTCAGCGAGCTGGTGAGTTTGGGTTGCGGGGTGAGTTGCTGAGGGCTGAGGGCGCAGCCGGCCAGGGTCAGGCTGGCGGCAGCAAGCAAGGCGATCAACGCACGGTGCAGCATGCTCTCTCTCCGAGTGAGGTATAAAGTGGCCGGCAGTATACCCAGCACCGCCTGACGCCGACAGTAGCGCTGCATGAGACCTCCGGCGGGTTGCCGCGGTTCCTGTCATCACCCTGTCACCGCGCCCTGGCATAAAGGCTACCAGCCCTTACGCTGGAGCCTTCGCCATGCTGTTGCGTCGCCTGTTCAGCCCTCGCCCCATGCGCCACTTCGCCCTCCTCGATGCACAGGGCCATTGCCGCGCCCTGCGCCAGATGCGCGAACACCCGAACCAGGCCGGTTGGGTCGAAGTGAGCGAAGCGCACATCTCCTGGCTCGGCGCGCCACTGCCTGCCGGCGTCAGGGTTGTGCCAGTCGTCACTCGCGCATCGAACCCCTCTCCGTTGGCGGCCTGACCGGCGGAAGAAGAAAAGTCACGCAGGGCGATCAATTTCCCCTCATTCACCGTTATAATCGCGCCCCGATTATAAGGACGTCTCCTGATCGGGCCTGCAACATCATCGCTCCCGCCCCAGAGAGTCGCCCACTTCGTGCTGCCATTTCCGGCCAGCCGCCTTTTAGCCCAGATGCAGAACCGATTGCAGCCATGCAATGCATGACGTGCACGGGCAAAAAGCGCGCCGAGGCAGACGAGCTTTTGAGGTTCACCGCTCCAAAAGAGCGTGAAAAAAACGGTTTTTAAAACTTCACAAGAGTGTGGCGAACAGATGAACAGTTTTGCGTCCGCAAATCCCAGCCTTGACCTTCCCCTCCTCACGACAGGGCCTTGCGCCTGAGTCCGACGGTATCGCCCTGACGGCCATGCGGCCGCCAATCTGGTGCAGATTTTCTTGGAGAGAGGTTAATGGCGCATAACGATTACCAAAGCGTAGATGTGGTGCTGGTAGGCGCCGGCATCATGAGTGCGACCCTGGGCGTGCTGCTCAAGGAGCTCAACCCCGGCATCACGCTGGAAGTGGTGGAGCTGCGCGAGTCCGGCGCGGTGGAAAGCTCCAACCCCTGGAACAACGCAGGCACCGGCCATGCCGCCCTGTGCGAACTGAACTACACCCCGGAAGGTGCCGATGGCAGCATCGACATCAAGAAGTCGGTGACCATCAACGCGCAGTTCGAAGAGTCCAAGCAGTTCTGGGCCTACCTGATCGAGAAGGGCGCGATCAAATCGCCGAAGACCTTCATCAATCCGGTTCCGCACATGAGCTTCGTGCGCGGCAACAGCGGCATCGCCTTCCTCAAGAAGCGTTTCGAGGCCCTGCGTCAGCATCATGCCTTCACCGAGATAGAGTACACCGAGGATCGCGCCACCATCGCCGAATGGGCGCCGCTGCTGATCCCGGGCCGCGATGCCAGCGAACCGTTGGCGATGACTCGCGTGCAGGCCGGTACCGACGTCAACTTCGGCGCGGTCACCGAGCAGATGCTCGATTACCTGACCAGCCAGCCCAACGCCAAGGTCATCTGCAACCAGAAGGTCACCGACCTCAAGCGCGACGGTGAAGGCTGGCTGGTGGACATCAAGGACACTCGCTCCGGCGCCACGCGCAAGCTCAAGAGCAAGTTCGTCTTCCTCGGTGCCGGTGGCGGCGCACTGCCGCTGCTGCAACTGTCCGGCATCCCCGAGGGCAAGGGCTTCGGCGGCTTCCCGGTAAGCGGCCAGTGGCTGCGTTGCGACAACCCGGAAATCGTCAAGCAGCACCAGGCCAAGGTCTACAGCCAGGCCGCCGTGGGCTCGCCGCCCATGTCGGTGCCGCACCTCGATACCCGCGTGGTGGATGGCAAGAAGTCCCTGCTGTTCGGGCCTTACGCCGGCTTCACCACCAAGTTCCTCAAGCACGGCTCGTTCCTCGACCTGCCGCTGTCGGTACGCCCCAACAACCTCGGCCCGATGCTGGCGGTGGCGCGCGACAACATGGACCTGACCCGCTACCTGATCAAGGAAGTGATGCAGTCCGAGGAACAGCGCCTGAACACCCTGCGCGGCTTCTACCCGGAGGCCAAGGCCGAGGACTGGCGCCTGGAAGTGGCCGGCCAGCGCGTGCAGATCATCAAGAAGGACAGCAAGAACGGCGGCATCCTGCAGTTCGGTACCGAACTGGTGGCAGCTGCGGACGGCACCATCGCCGCCCTGCTCGGCGCCTCGCCGGGTGCCTCGGTGACCGTGTCGATCATGCTTGACCTGATTCGCCGCTGCTTCCCCGAGCAGGCCAAGAGCGAAGGCTGGCGCACCAAGCTGGACGAAATCTTCCCGGCCATGGCCGATGTCCTGTCCAAGGATGCCGAGCGCTACCGTGAAGTGCAGACGCAGTCGAACAAGCGCCTGCAGCTGGATGTACCGAGCTGATCGCCACGCATGAAAAAACCGCCCCTCGGGGCGGTTTTCTTTTAGGCGTAGGGTGCGCCATGCGCACCGAGCATTCCATCGCCTGAGCTGGTGCGCACGGCGCACCCTACTGGCCCCAGGGCAGGATCGGAATGGCGGTCACCGCATTCTGCGGGCTGCCTTCGATCACCCGGTCGCTGTAGACCAGATACACCAGCGTGTTGCGCCTGGCGTCGAAGAAGCGCACCACCTGCATGGTCTTGAACACCAGCGAGGTGCGCTCCTTGAAGACTTCCTCGCCGTCCTTGAGCGTGTCCTTGAATGCAATGGGACCGACCTGACGACAGGCGATGGACGCCTCGGCGCGATCCTCGGCCAGCCCCAGGCCACCCTTCACGCCGCCGGTCTTGGCGCGCGACAGGTAGCAGGTCACGCCCGCCACCTTGGGGTCATCGAAAGCCTCGACGACGATCTTGTCGTTGGGCCCCACCCACTTGAACACCGTAGACACTTCACCGATGGTCTCGGCCAGTGCCAGGCCGGGCAACATCAGCAGCCCCAGCAACACTCCCTTCAACGGACGCATGCGTGCTCCTTAAACGAGGATCAGATTGTCGCGATGCACCAGCTCCGGCTCATCGACATAGCCCAGCAGCTTCTCGATGGCATCGGACGGCTGGCCGATGATCTTCTGCGCTTCCAGCGCGCTGTAGTTGACCAGGCCGCGGGCGACCTCGCGACCATCCGGAGCAACGCAGACCACCATCTCGCCACGGCGGAAGCTGCCCTGCACGGCCTTCACGCCCACCGGCAGCAGGCTCTTGCGATCCTGACTCAGCGCCTTCACCGCGCCGGCGTCCAGCACCAGGGTGCCGCGGGTCTGCAGGTGGCCGGCCAGCCATTGCTTGCGCGCCGCCAGCAGGCCGCGCTCGGGCGCCAGCAGAGTACCCAGGCGTTCGCCGGCCTTGAGCCGCGCCAGCACCTGCTCGATGGCACCGCCGACGATGACGGTGTGCGCACCGGAACGCGCCGCCAGGCGCGAAGCGCGCAGCTTGGTCTGCATGCCGCCGCGCCCCAGTGCGCCGCCGACGCCGCCGGCCACAGCATCCAGCGCCGGGTCATCGGCACGCGCCTCATGGATCAGCTCGGCATCGGGGTTGTGCCGCGGATCGGCGGTATACATGCCGTCGCGGTCGGTGAGGATCACCAGCAGATCGGCCTCTACCAGGTTGGCCACCAGCGCAGCCAGGGTGTCGTTGTCGCCGAAGCGGATCTCGTCGGTGACCACGGTGTCGTTCTCGTTGATCACCGGGATCACGTCCAGGCCCACCAGGGTGCGCAGGGTGCTGCGCGCGTTGAGGTAGCGCTTGCGGTCGGAGAGGTCATCGTGGGTCAGCAGAACCTGCGCGGTACGGCGGCCATGCTCGGCGAAGCTCGACTCCCAGGCCTGCACCAGCGCCATCTGGCCGATGGCGGCGGCGGCCTGCAGTTCGTGCATCGCGCTAGGTCGACTGGTCCAGCCCAGGCGGCTCATGCCGGCCGCCACGGCGCCGGAGGACACCAGCACCAATTCGACGCCCTGCTCGCGCAGCGCCACCATCTGCTTGACCCACACCGCCATGGCCGCACGATCCAGGCCACGCCCGTCGGCGGTCAGCAGCGCACTGCCGATCTTCACCACCCAGCGCCGTGCGCCGGTCACCTTGTCACGCATGATCTTCCAACCTTAGCCAGAAAACGATGGGTTCCACCCCACCTACAAAAACGCCGCAATTAAGCGGCGTTGGAAATTTGCTTAATCCCGGACGTAAATGATTTCCGGGCCGTCGTCGTCTTCATCGTCGAAGAAATCATCGTCTTCGTCGATATCGTCGACGCTGCGCACGCCGGATTTACGCAGCGCACGCTGATCGTCCAGCGCCTGCAGGCGGGCGCGGGCCTCGTCCTCGATGCGCTGATCCAGCTCGGCCAGTTCCTCGGCGAATACCGGGTCTTCGGCGATGCGTTCGGCACGCACCTCCAGGTAATGCATGATGTCGCGGCAGATGCGCTCGGTGCCGTCGCGGCTGATGGCCGACACCACGTAGACCGGGCCCTGCCAGCCCAGACGGGCGACGATATCGGCCTTGCGCGCCTCGCGCTCGTCTTCCGGGATCTGGTCCATCTTGTTCAGCACCAGCCAGCGATCACGCTCGGCCAGCGCCGGGCTGAAGCGGCCCAGCTCGTCGATGATCACCTGCGCAGCCTCGGCCGGATCGCTCTCGTCCAGCGGCGCCATGTCCACCAGGTGCAGCAGCAGGCGGGTACGCGCCAGGTGCTTGAGGAAGCGGATACCCAGACCGGCGCCTTCCGAAGCGCCCTCGATCAGACCGGGAATGTCGGCGACGACGAAGCTCTTGAAGCGGTCGACGCTGACCACGCCCAGGTTCGGCACCAGGGTGGTGAAGGGGTAATCGGCGACTTTCGGCTTGGCCGCGGATACGGCGCGGATGAAGGTGCTCTTGCCGGCATTGGGCAGACCGAGCAGGCCGACGTCGGCCAGCACTTTCAGCTCCAGCTTGAGATCGCGCGACTCGCCCGGCTTGCCCGGTGTGGTCTGGCGCGGCGCGCGGTTGGTGCTGGACTTGAAGCGGGTGTTGCCCAGGCCGTGCCAGCCGCCCTGAGCGACCATCAGGCGCTGACCGGCCTTGACCAGATCGCCGATCACTTCCTGAGTCGCCACGTCGATCACCGTGGTGCCGACCGGTACCGGCAGGATCAGATCCTCGCCCTTGGCGCCGGTGCAGTCGGTGCTGCCGCCCTTCTCGCCGTTCTGCGCGTGGAACTTGCGGGTGTAGCGGTAATCGATCAGGGTGTTGAGGTTCTCGTCGGCCTCAAGGAATACCGAGCCACCATCGCCACCGTCCCCGCCGTTGGGGCCGCCCTTTTCGATGAACTTCTCGCGGCGGAAGCTCATCATGCCGTTACCGCCGTCACCGGCTTTTACAAAAATCGAAACTTCGTCGACAAATTTCATGGATACGCCTCCCGCAAGAGCTGCGGGTCAACAGAACAACGTAAAGGCCCTTGCCGGATGACCCCACGCAGACAGCGTGGCGTTACGGGTCATCGGGCAAGAACCCAAGGATACAGAAACAAAAAAGCCCCGTCCTACGGACAGGGCTTTTCCAGCGCGCAGGCGATTAGGCCTGAACAACGCTCACGTAGCGACGGCCGAAAGCGCCCTTCACTTCGAACTTGACCACGCCTTCGATCTTGGCGAAGAGGGTGTGGTCCTTGCCCATGCCCACGCCGAAACCCGGGTGGAACTCGGTGCCGCGCTGACGAACGATGATGTTGCCGGCCTTGATGACCTGGCCACCGTACATCTTCACGCCAAGGCGTTTACTTTCGGAATCGCGGCCGTTACGGGTAGAACCGCCAGCTTTTTTGTGTGCCATGAGTCAATACTCCTATAAAGGGATCGGGGCCGACGGATCAGGCCTGGATACCGGTGATTTTGATCTCAGTGAACCACTGACGGTGGCCCTGACGCTTCATGTGGTGCTTACGACGGCGGAACTTGATGATGCGCACTTTGTCGTGACGACCTTGCGAAACGACTTCTGCAACCACTTTGGCGCCGTCTACGACCGGAGCGCCGATCTTAACGTCGTCGCCATTGCCGATCAGCAGAACGCGATCGAAAGTCACGGCTTCGCCAGTGGCGAGCTCGAGCTTCTCGATCTTGAGGAATTCGCCTTCGGTGACCTTGTATTGCTTGCCACCAGTAACAATCACTGCGTACATGGTAAATCTCCGTTGATCCTGCTCACCCAGCGCTTTAGAAAAATCGTTATTGGCTGGCATGGCTGCTCGGGGCCGGAAGTGACACCCTTGCAATTGCGTAAGGCAGGGAAATGCCCAGGGGGAAGTTCAGG
Source organism: Pseudomonas sp. GD04158 (assembly GCF_029834875.1). Classification (NCBI taxonomy): domain Bacteria; kingdom Pseudomonadati; phylum Pseudomonadota; class Gammaproteobacteria; order Pseudomonadales; family Pseudomonadaceae; genus Pseudomonas; species Pseudomonas sp. GD04158. Next base: position 177,125 of record NZ_JAODYT010000001.1, read on the forward strand.
GTGCGCGATTGTACGCAAGGCCGTGACGCCACGCAAGGGCTGCAGGTGCTTGCCTTGACAGCCCATACCCCGCCACCTAGCATGCCGCGCAACCTCAAAGGAGCACCAGTCGCCGATGCAACCCCAGGCTTTCTACCGCGTGGTAGCTGACGATTTCACCGCCGTCGATGGCATCATTCGCCAACAGGTGGTTTCCCGCGTGCCACTGGTGGAAAAGATCGGCGACTATATCATCTCCGCTGGCGGCAAGCGCCTGCGGCCACTGCTGGTACTGCTCAGCGGTCGCGCACTGGGCTACCAGGCCGACGACCTGCGTCTGCTGGCCGCCACCATCGAATTCCTGCACACCGCCACCCTGCTGCACGACGACGTGGTCGACATGTCCGACATGCGCCGTGGCCGCAGCACCGCCAATGCCCAGTGGGGCAATGCGCCCAGCGTGCTGGTGGGCGACTTCCTTTATTCGCGCTCGTTCGAAATGATGGTCGAGCTCGGCTCCATGCCGGTGATGAAGATTCTCTCCCACGCCACCCGCGTGATCGCCGAGGGTGAAGTGCTGCAGCTGTCTAAGGTGCGCGACGCCAGCACCACGGAAGAGACCTATATGGAAGTCATCCGCGGCAAGACCGCGATGCTGTTCGAGGCCTCGACCCACAGCGCCGCGGCGCTGGCCGGCGCCAACGAGGCGCAGCGCGAAGCCCTGCGCACCTTCGGCGACCACTTGGGCATCGCCTTCCAGTTGGTCGACGACCTGCTCGACTACAAGGGCGATGCGGCCGAACTGGGCAAGAACGTCGGCGACGACCTGGCCGAAGGCAAACCGACCCTGCCGCTGATCTACACCATGCGCGAAGGCAGCGAGGAGCAGGCCGCTCTGGTGCGCCGCGCCATTCAGAAAGGCGGTATCGAAGACCTGGAAAGCATCCGCGCCGCCGTGGATGCCGCCGGCGCCCTGGACTACACCGCCCGTCTCGCCCGTGACTACGCCGAACGCGCCATCGCCTGTCTGGACGTGCTGCCGGCCGGCGAGTATCGCGATGCGCTGATCGAGCTGAGCCGTTTCGCCGTCGCCCGTACGCATTGAAAGCAGCGGTGCGCACGGCGCACCCTATGGAAAGCCGCGCGCATCATGCCCATAGGGCGCGCCGTGCGTACCAGCAGCCGGAAACGAAAACGCCCCGAACCAGTCGGGGCGTTTTGCGTTCAGGCGCAGCCGATTACAGGCGCAGGCCGCCGTCCAGCTCCAGGATACGACCGGTGTAGTAGTCGTTTTCCAGGATGTAGGCCACCGAATGCGCGATCTCGGCCGGCTTGCCCATGCGCTTGAGCGGAATGCCGGAGGTCATCTTCTCCAGGGCTTCCGGCTTCATGCTGCCGGTCATCTCGGTTTCGATGAAGCCCGGCGCCACGCCCGCCACGCGGATGCCGTAGCGCGCCAGTTCCTTGGCCCAGACCACAGTGTCAGCGGCGACGCCGGCCTTGGCCGCGGAGTAGTTGGCCTGGCCCATGTTGCCGGCACGGGAGATCGAGGAAATGTTGACGATGGCGCCCTGGTTGCCCAGCTCGATCATCTTCGCCGCCACTTCGCGGGTGCAGAGGAACACGCCGGTCAGGTTGACGTCGATCACCGCCTGCCACTGCGCCAGGCTCATCTTGGTCATCTCACCGTCCTTGACGCGGATGGTCAGGCCATCGCGCAGGATGCCGGCATTGTTGACCAGGCCGTTGATGGCGCCGAAGTCCTCGGCCACCTGGGCGACCATGTGGGTCACCTGCTCTTCATTGGCCACGTTGCACAGGTAGGCACGGGCGTCGCCACCGGCGGCCTTGCAGGCGGCCACGGCTTCGTCGAGTTTTTCCTGGTTCAGATCGACCAGCGCCAGCTTGGCGCCCTTGGCCGCGAGGTACTCACCCATGGCGCGGCCCAGTCCCTGGCAGCCGCCAGTGATGATGATGACTTTGTCTTTCAGTTGCATCGCGTTATCCCCTCAAGGTGCAGCATTTACCGACCCCGCTGATGCCCGCGAACCGCTATGCTAGGGCGTCTGTCCGTTTCTGACGGATTCTTTGCGAGGAGTCATAAGGTGAGCGTGAAAGCCGGCAAGCATGCACGAGAATTGCTGCTCAAGGAATACCGTGGCGTGCTCAGCACCCACTCCAAGGCCATGCCGGGTTTCCCTTTCGGATCGGTGGTGCCCTACTGCCTGGACGCCGAGGGCCGGCCGCTGATCCTGATCAGCCGCATCGCCCAGCACACCCATAATCTCGGGCAGGACGCCAAATGCTCGCTACTGGTCGGCGAGCGCGGCGCAGAGGATGTGCAGGCGGTCGGCCGCCTTACTTTGCTCGCCGAAGCAAGACAGTTGCATGACGAAAGCGAAATCGAAGCGGCCGCCCAACGTTATTACCGCTTTTTCCCTCAGTCGCGCGACTACCATCGGGCGCATGACTTCAATTTCTGGCGGCTGGAGCCGGTGCGCTGGCGCTTTATCGGCGGCTTCGGCGCCATTCATTGGCTCGATCAGGTCGCCCAGGCCAATCCCTTCGCGACGGACGGCAGCGAAGCGAGCATGGTCGAGCACATGAACGACGACCACGCCAATGCCATCGCCCATTACGTCGAACTGGCCGGCCTGCCGCAGCACGAGCCGGCGCAGATGGCCGGCATCGACAGCGAAGGCTTTCACCTGCGCATCGGCCAGAGCCTGCACTGGCTGCCGTTTCCCGCGCCCTGCAGCAACCCCGGCGCAGTACGCCAGGCCCTGGTGCAACTGGCCCGGGCCGAGAGCTGGCCGACCAGCGGCGAGCCTTCAGCTTGAATTAAGCGCAGAGCGCCATATTTAACTTCTACGGGAAGCCTGTCTTCCGCCAAGGACACTTCGACTCATGCGCGCGTTTCTGTTCCTCTTTCTGCTGTTTCCGATCATCGAACTGGCCCTGCTGATCAAGGTCGGCAGCGCCATCGGCGTGCTGCCGACGCTGATGCTGGTGATCGGCACCGCCATCCTCGGCAGCGTGCTGCTGCGCGTGGCCGGCGTCGCTACCGCCTGGCGCGCCCGGGAAAGACTGTCGCGCGGCGAGCTGCCCGAGCAGGAAATGCTCGAAGGCCTGCTGATCGCCGTTGGTGGCGGCCTGCTGTTGCTGCCGGGTTTCATCAGTGACGTCTTCGGCGCGCTCTGCCTGATTCCCTTCACCCGCCGCCTGCTGGTCGGCAAGATTCGCCGCCGCGCCGAGGAACAGGCCCTGCGCCAGCGCGCCTTCTTCGACGACCAGGCCGCCCGCTCCGGGCAAACCCGCCCCAATGTTCTCGAGGGCGAGTACGAGCGTCGCGACTGATCTCCAAGCACCCGTAGGAGCCGGCTTGCCGGCGATCTCCCTGGCTGATCGCCGGCAAGTCGGCTTCTACTCAAGCGCAACGCTGGCATCGAACTGCCCTGCGCGATATCCCCCTTCGCTGCGCAAAAAATTTCACCCCCGCCCCTTGAAATGCCCTTGCCCGCCCACATGTAGCAGTCACCGCAAGGTGCCTGCCCCTGAGGCAGTCCGACTTTCGCGGTGCGCCCAGCGTGCCGCGCCCGGCCTCGCCGGATTTTACAAACCCGCCGACCAAGCAAGAGTCGGCAAGTTGGCCATTCAATTGTTAGGAGAGATCGACAATGAAGCTTCGTCCTCTGCATGACCGCGTCGTGATCCGTCGCAGCGAAGAAGAGACCAAAACCGCAGGCGGCATCGTGCTGCCGGGTTCGGCCGCCGAGAAGCCGAACCAGGGTGAAGTCGTTGCCGTCGGTACCGGTAAGGTTCTGGAAAACGGCGAAGTCCGTCCGCTGGCCGTCAAGGTCGGTGACAAGGTGGTATTCGGCCCCTACTCCGGCAGCAACACCGTCAAGGTCGACGGCGAAGACCTGCTGGTCATGGGCGAGAACGAGATCCTCGCTGTCATCGAAGCCTGATTCCCACGAATCTCCGTTTAAACCTTCAAGAATTTGAGGACTGATCAAAATGGCTGCTAAAGAAGTCAAGTTTGGCGATTCCGCCCGCAAGAAAATGCTCGTAGGCGTCAACGTACTGGCCGACGCCGTCAAAGCCACCCTCGGCCCGAAAGGCCGTAACGTGGTGCTGGCCAAATCCTTCGGCGCCCCGACCATCACCAAAGACGGTGTGTCGGTTGCCAAGGAAATCGAACTGAAAGACGCCTTCGAAAACATGGGCGCCCAGCTGGTCAAGGACGTCGCGTCCAAGGCCAACGACGCTGCCGGTGACGGCACCACCACCGCTACCGTTCTGGCTCAAGCCATCGTCAACGAAGGCCTGAAGTCCGTTGCAGCCGGCATGAACCCGATGGATCTGAAGCGCGGCATCGACAAGGCCACCAGCGCCATCGTTGCTCAGCTGAAAGACCTGGCCAAGCCGTGCGCCGACTCCAAGGCCATCGCTCAGGTCGGCACCATCTCCGCCAACTCCGACAACTCCATCGGTGACATCATCGCCGAAGCCATGGACAAGGTCGGCAAGGAAGGCGTGATCACCGTTGAAGAAGGCTCGGGCCTGGAAAACGAACTGTCCGTCGTAGAAGGCATGCAGTTCGACCGCGGCTACCTGTCGCCGTACTTCATCAACAAGCCGGACACCATGGTTGCCGAGCTGGAAGGCCCGCTGCTGCTGCTGGTCGACAAGAAGATCAGCAACATCCGCGAACTGCTGCCGGTTCTGGAAGCCGTTGCCAAGGCTGGCCGTCCGCTGCTGATCGTGGCTGAAGACGTCGAAGGCGAAGCCCTGGCTACCCTGGTCGTCAACAACATGCGCGGCATCGTCAAGGTCGCTGCCGTCAAGGCGCCGGGCTTCGGCGACCGTCGCAAGGCCATGCTGCAGGACATCGCCATCCTGACCGGCGGTACCGTGATCTCCGAAGAAGTTGGCCTGTCCCTGGAAAGCGCCACTCTGGAGCACCTGGGTAACGCCAAGCGCGTCGTGCTGAACAAGGACAACACCACCATCATCGATGGTGCTGGTGCCCAGGCCGACATCGAAGCCCGCGTTGCGCAGATCCGCAAGCAGGTCGAAGAAACCTCTTCCGACTACGACAAAGAGAAGCTGCAAGAGCGTCTGGCCAAGCTGGCCGGCGGTGTTGCCGTGATCAAGGTTGGCGCTGCCACCGAAGTCGAGATGAAAGAGAAGAAGGCCCGCGTTGAAGACGCCCTGCACGCTACCCGCGCTGCAGTGGAAGAAGGCGTGGTACCTGGCGGTGGCGTGGCTCTGGTGCGCGCTCTGCAGGCCATCGAAGGCCTGAAGGGCGACAACGAAGACCAAAACGTCGGTATCGCTCTGCTGCGTCGCGCTGTCGAAGCGCCGCTGCGTCAGATCGTTGCCAACGCCGGCGGCGAGCCGAGCGTAGTGGTCGACAAGGTCAAGCAGGGTTCGGGCAACTTCGGCTTCAACGCCGCGACCGACACCTACGGCGACATGATCGAGATGGGTATTCTCGACCCGGCCAAGGTCACCCGTTCCGCGCTGCAGGCGGCTGCCTCCATCGGCGGCCTGATGATCACCACCGAGGCCATGGTTGCCGAAGCGGCTGACGACAAGGCTCCGGCCATGCCTGACATGGGCGGCATGGGCGGTATGGGTGGCATGGGCGGCATGATGTAAGCCGACCGGCTCCCACGCAGTACGAAGAACCCCGCGCTAGTCGCGGGGTTTTTTTATGCGCGGCCGTTCCTGACGGCCATAGCGGGCTACCGTTCGGCGCCGGTCAGATGCCCCAAGGACATTGAGGGTGGACTCAGGCACCTTGTTTGCTTATGTTTTGTTACAACCCTGAACGGCTTAGCGCCATTTCAGCAGGTGAGCGCCAAGCGCATCCCTAAAAACAAACATAAGAAGAACAACATGCCCCTGAGCACCGCGAACGATCTTTCACAGCAGGCATTCCAGCATTGGTGGCAACAGCAAGGCGACTGGGTCGAAGCACCCAACGCCCGGCGCGGCGGCGAAAGCGGCGTGCAACGCCTGCTCGACCAGAGCGGCGTGCTCTACGCCAAACGCCAGATCGGCCATATCTACCGCAGCCTGCTGCATCCCCAGGGCCGTCCTACCGTACTGCGCGAACGCAACGCCCTGTTGGCTCTGGAAGCGCTCGGCGTACCCGTGCCACAACTCGTCTACTGCGGCGTCGAGCACGACCCGCAACAGGGCTGGCGCGGCCTGCTGGTCACCGCGGAACTGCAGGGCTTCACCGATATCGACAGCTGGTACGCCCAAGGCGGCCGCGAGCAGTGCGACGAAACCCAACACAGCCAACTGCTGCACCAGATCGGCGCGACCCTGGCACGCATGCACCTCGGCCATTGGCAGCATGGCTGCCTGTACGCCAAGCACGTGTTCGTACGCTTTGAAGAGGGACAGCCGCAGGTCGCCCTGCTCGATCTGGAAAAAAGCCGTCGACGCCTGAGCCGGGTGCGCGCGGCGCGCCATGACCTGCGCCAGCTCAGACGCCACAGCCCCTGGTCCGAGCAGGACTGGCAACAACTGCTGCAAGGCTACCGCGCCGTTTTCGCCGAGGGCGCCCGCGGCCTGGGCACAGCTCTTGCCTAATAATGCGCACGCCGGTCCAGCGCCGGCATTCGTTCCTCCGCCCCAGCGGCGGGCATCGCAATCCCCCCACCAGGAAGTGGCCCTATCTCGCGCCTTGCGCGAGATAGCGAAGCGAGTTGCACGCAACTTCGTCCGCCAAGGCCGGCTGTTACAGCCTGTGCGTAACAGGCACCGAAGGTGACGTTGAAACGTTACCCGAACCACCATGGAACCAACCGATCCGGCCCGTGTCACAGCACAGCCCCGGCGGGTGCCAGCCATGCTCGATGACCGTTCGTCGCACGAGGCAACGACTAGGCGATGAGTGATCTAGGTTTAGCGAACAGCGTTTGGCAGCGCTTTCAAGGGGTTAACAAGATGAAACTAGAAACAGCACGAGGTTTGTTCCTTGGCCTCGCCCTCAGCGTAACGGCAATCGCCGCCGCCGCCTGGCAGGAACCGGGCCCCCGCGTCGTGGACGGACACGACTGCAAGACCGAACAGCACTGCCCCAACGCCCCCCTGCGCAAGCAGATCCAGCCTGCCGTGAAGCCGGACGCCAATCTGCTGTTGCTGATGTTCGGCCTCAGCGGCGCGATGAAAGGCGAGCAGTAAGCGGCGCTTGCCAAAAGGGCCAACCCTAATCACCGGCAACGCAAAAGCAGCATCGAAATGCAAAAAGCAAAGGCGCCCTCTCCCCTAGCCCCCGCCCTGCGCCCCAGCCCTTCGCAGAGCTAAGGGCGCTTCAGCGGGCGAAGCAGTGCTTCGCTGTTTCCGCTTACGCCCCGCAAGCGGGAGAGGGGAACTGATCGTGGTCCTTCAGCAATCTCAGCGGGCCTTCGAGGCTTCCTGAGACTTTTGCGGCTGCCCCCCCTCCTACGAGAGCGTGGTGATATCTGCGGCCTTGCCTTCACGCCCCCGCGATCAACCGCTCAACGATCTGCCGTAGCTCAGGATGCTCCGGCACCCGAATGCCGAACTCCTCGCGCAACACCCTCAGCACCTCATCGACACTCTGCAACTGCACCCGCTCACTCGCCTGTCCCAGGCGGTGGATGGCGAAGCTGCCGTTGTTCAGCGTCTTGCGCAGCTCTGGCCCGGTGCGCGCGGCAATCATCTGGCCAAGGAAAGGTGAGTCCGGATGGGTGCACACGTACCAGTTGCCCACCACGTAATCGATATCCGCCACCTTCTGCAGATCGAACACGTACATCGCCCGCCAACTGCCGGTCACCAGGGCGCGCAGGGTATAGGTGCCGTCCACCAGCGACAGGCGATAGGGTTCGTGCGGTGTGGCCTGCTCCGCCTCGCTATCCAGCAAAAGCGGGCCGGTCGGCACCATGCCGCCGAAGCCGACGTCGCTGATGTAGCGCACGCCATCGATGGTCACCAGCACCAGCATATGGGTGCGCGCCGGCAGGGCATCTTCCGGGCCGCCCATGACCACGCGGCCGGTCAGCCCGCGCGCGTCGAAGCCCAGCGCCTGCAACAGCAGCAGATACAGGCGGTTGAGTTCGAAGCAGTAACCGCCACGGCCCTGACGCAGCAGCTTGTCCTGGATCGCGGCAGGTTCGACCTGCACCGGCACACGCAGCATGCTGGCCAGGGTTTCGAAGGGGAATTCGGCGGTGTGCCGCGCCTGCAGCTCGCGCAGGGTGTCGAGGGTCGCTGGCGGCGCCGACGAGTAGTCCAGGCGCCCAAGATACGTGTGCAGATCCAGCTTGAATGCTTCGGTCATGGTGTTTCTCCCTTTCTACCTGCCGGCTGTTGTACCAGAGGCGGCAGATGGGAGATATGCATAGGGCCGATAGCAAAAAGGCCGATCTTGCGACCGGCCTTCTCATTCAACGCTGCAGCTCACTCAGCCATTGCTGGGGAAGGCGAACTGCGCCGCCTCGTGGCTCTTGCGCGCCGGCCAGCGCTGGGTGATGGCCTTCTTGCGGGTGTAGAAGCGCACCCCGTCCGGGCCGTAGGCATGCAGGTCGCCGAACAGCGAGCGCTTCCAGCCGCCGAAGCTGTGGTAGGCCACCGGCACCGGCAGCGGCACGTTGACGCCGACCATGCCCACTTCGATCTCGTCACAGAACAGGCGCGCGGCTTCACCGTCACGGGTGAAGATGCAGGTGCCGTTGCCGTACTCGTGGTCGTTGATCAGTTGCATGGCTTCTTCCAGGCTGCCAACGCGGACGATGCACAGCACCGGGCCGAAGATTTCGTCGGTGTAGATGGTCATGTCCGGAGTTACCCGGTCGAACAGGGTGCCGCCGACGAAGAAGCCGTTCTCGTTACCCGGCACCACCAGGCCGCGACCGTCGACCACCAGCTTGGCACCCTGGGCCACGCCGGCGTCGATGTAGCCCTTGACCTTGTCGCGCGCAGCGGCGGTGACCAGCGGGCCCATGTCCAGGCCGCAGGAGGTGCCAGCACCGATCTTCAGCGCCTGGATCTGTGGGACGATCTTCTCCACCAGCGCGTCGGCGATCTGGTCGCCCACGCACACGGCCACGGAGATGGCCATGCAGCGCTCGCCGCAGGAACCGTAGGCCGCGCCCATCAGCGCGCTGACGGCGTTGTCCAGGTCGGCATCGGGCATCAGCACTGCGTGGTTCTTGGCGCCGCCCAGGGCCTGCACGCGCTTGCCGCGCTTGGTGCCCTCGCTGTAGATGTATTCGGCGATCGGCGTCGAGCCGACGAAGCTCAGGGCCTTGACCTCGGGCGCCTCGATCAGCGCATCGACCGCGTCCTTGTCGCCGTTGACCACGTTCAGCACGCCCTTGGGCAGGCCGGCCTGGTGCGCCAGCTCGGCGATGAACAGGGTGGAGCTGGGGTCGCGCTCGGAGGGCTTCAAGATGAAGCAGTTGCCGCAGACGATGGCCAGCGGGTACATCCACAGCGGCACCATGGCCGGGAAGTTGAACGGGGTGATGCCAGCCACCACGCCGATGGGCTGCAGGTCGGTCCAGGCGTCGATGTTCGGGCCGACGTTGCGGCTGTACTCGCCCTTGAGGATTTCCGGGGCGGCGCAGGCGAACTCGACGTTCTCGATGCCGCGCTTGAGTTCGCCGATGGCGTCCTCGATGGTCTTGCCGTGCTCGGCGCTGATCAGAGCGGCGATTTCGTTCTCGTTCTGCTCCAGCAGCTGCTTGAAGCGGAACATGATCTGCGCGCGCTTGGCCGGTGGCGTGTTGCGCCAGGCCGGGAAGGCGGCCTTGGCGGCGTCGATGGCCAGCTGCATGGTGGCGCGGTCGGCCAGGCCGACGGCAGAGGTGGAGTCGCCGGTGGACGGGTTGTACACCGGGGCACTGCGCTCGTTGCCGGCAACACGTTCGCCGTTGATCAGGTGGGGGATATGGCTCATGGGGTTCTCCATCAAGAAATCGGGTGCTGGGGAGAGACGCCTTCTCCCCCGGCCCCTCTCCCGCAAGCGGTAGAGGGGAGACAAAAAGGTCAGTCCAACTTGTTCAGCACATCACCGACGGCGTTGAACACGCGGTCGAGGTCTTCCATCCTGGCGTTGAAGGTCGGCCCGAACTGGATGGTGTCGCCGCCGAAGCGCACGTAGAAACCGGCCTTCCACAAGGCCATGCCGGCCTCGAACGGACGGATCACGGCGTCACCGTCACGCGGGGCGATCTGCAGAGCGCCGGCCAGGCCGCAGTTGCGGATGTCGACCACGTGTTTGGTGCCTTTCAGGCCGTGCAGCGCGGCCTCGAACTTCGGCGCCAGCTCGGCGGACTGCTGGATCAGGTTCTCGCGCTTTAGCAGCTCCAGCGTCGCCAGGCCGGCGGCGCAGGCCACCGGGTGCGCCGAGTAGGTGTAGCCGTGGGTGAACTCGATCATGTGCTCCGGCGACGGCTGCTGCATGAAGGTGTTGTAGATCTCGCTGCTGGCGATCACCGCGCCCAGCGGGATGGCGCCGTTGGTGATCTGCTTGGCGACGTTCATCAGGTCCGGGGTCACGCCGAAGAACTCCGCGCCGCTCCACTTGCCCATGCGGCCGAAGCCGGTGATCACTTCGTCGAAGATCAGCAGGATGTTGTGCTGCGTGCAGATTTCGCGCAGGCGCTGCAGGTAGCCCACCGGCGGCACGATGGCGCCGGCCGAGCCGGACATCGGCTCGACGATCACCGCGGCGATATTGGAAGCGTCGTGCAGCTCGATCAGCTTGAGCAGTTCGTTGGCCAGCTCCACGCCGCCGGTTTCGGCCATGCCTTTGGTAAAGGCCATGCCCGGTTGCAGGGTGTGCGGCAGGTGGTCGGCATCCATCAGCTGGCCGTACATCTTGCGGTTACCGCCGATGCCACCGAGCGAGGTGCCGGCAATGTTGACGCCATGATAGCCACGGGCACGGCCGATGAAGCGGGTCTTGGAGGCCTGGCCTTTCAGGCGCCAGTAGGCCTTGGCCATCTTCACCGCGGTGTCGGCGCACTCGGAGCCGGAACCGGTGAAGAACACGTGATTGAGCTCGCCCGGCATCAGGTCGGCGACCTGCTCGGCCAGCTTGAACGACAGCGGATGGCCGTACTGGAAGCCCGGCGAATAGTCGAGGGTGCCGAGCTGCTTGGCCACGGCCTCCTGGATTTCCTTGCGCGAGTGGCCGGCGCCGCAGGTCCACAGGCCGGACAGGCTGTCGTAGATCTTGCGGCCCTGGTCGTCGGTGAGCCAGCTGCCTTCCGCGCCGACGATGATGCGCGGGTCGCGCTGGAACTGGCGGTTGGCGGAGAACGGCATCCAGTGCGCATCCAGCTTGAGCTGGCTGGCCAGGGACGGGGTTGCGGTCTGCGGCATGTTCATCGGAGTAGCCTCACTCGGGCAGGCAATTGGGTGCAGGAGCCCGCTTGCGGGGCGATCAGCGCCGGCAAGCCGGCTCCTACAGGGTAGTTGCAGACAAGGTGCCACGAGCATAGAGTCAGTAAAACAGCACTCTTCTTACCTTCAGTTCAAGGCTTACTAAACAAATGAGCAGCCGCCGTCCCGACCCGCTGGCCCAGGTCAGCGACTTTGAAATCCGCCTGCTCAAGCTGTTTCGCAGCGTGGTGGAGTGCGGCGGTTTCTCCGCCGCGGAAAGTGCCCTGGGGATTGGCCGCTCGGCCATCAGCCAGCAGATGAGCGATCTGGAACAACGCCTCGGCCTGCGCCTGTGCCAGCGCGGCCGCGCCGGCTTCGCCCTGACCGAGGAAGGCCGCGAGGTGTACCAGAGCACCCTGCAGCTGCTGGCGGCGCTGGAGAGCTTTCGCACCGAGGTCAACGGCCTGCACCAGCACCTGCGCGGCGAGCTGAACATCGGCCTGACCGACAACCTGGTGACCATCCCGCACATGCGTATCACCAATGCCCTGGCGCGGCTCAAGGCGCAGGGGCCGGACGTGCGCATTCACATCCGCATGACGCCACCCTCGGAGGTGGAACAGGGCGTGCTCGACGGCCGCCTGCACGTCGGCGTGGTGCCGCAGGTCGGCGCGCTGTCCGGCCTCGAGTACCAGACCCTGTACGGCGAACGCTCGCTGCTCTACTGCGCGGTGGGCCATCCGCTGTTCTACGTCGATGACCAGCAGCTGGAAGACGAGCGCCTCAACGCCCAGGAGGCCATCGCCCCGACCTTCCGCGTGCCGCCCGAGGTGCAGCACCACTATCAATTGCTCAACTGCACCGCCAGCGCCTCGGATCGCGAGGGCATGGCCTTTCTCATCCTCACCGGACGCTATATCGGCTACCTGCCCGATCACTATGCCCAGGCCTGGGTGCAGCAGGGCCGGCTGCGCGCGCTCAAGCCCGCCAGCCGCTTCTATGACCTCAGCCTGGCGGCAGTAACGCGCAAGGGGCGCCGTGCGCATCTGGTGCTGGAGAGCTTTCTCGAGGCGCTGGCCGAATCCTGATCGGGCCAACTCGCCTGCGCCTACAGCTCTGCCGGCGTGCGCGCTCAACGCATCGCCGGCAGGCCGGCTCCTGCCCGATGAACGAAGCTCCACTTGAGTGCAGGCCGCCCTATCGCGGGGCGACGCCTTGCCCGGGCGCCAGCAACAGAAAATGAACACCATGTCACGAAAGATCGTATGCAGTTGATGCGACAAGGCTTTCGCCAGGGCTGAACACAATCTTCCGCACAAGCTGATCAGTTGGACAGCTTTTTGCACTTGAGCAGCGACCTGACCACACGGCCAGGAAAACTAGAAAAACACGCTGATCTCAGGAGCCCAGATGAACCCTACTCGCGCGACCCTGCTCGCCGCCGGCAGCCTGCTGCTGGCGACCCAGGCCCAGGCCGATGGCCCGCTGCTTTGGCAGAACAACAGCCTTTCCTACCTCTACGGCAAGAACTTCAAGGTGGAGCCGGCGATTCAGCAGACCCTCACCTTCGAGCACGCCAGCGGCTGGAGCTGGGGCGATGTGTTCTTCTTCGTCGACCAGAAGTTCTTCAACGGCGCGCAGAACGGCGCCGGGGATTCGCGCAGTTTCTACGGTGAGCTGAGCCCGCGCCTGTCGTTCGGCAAGCTGCTGGGCAAGGACCTGTCGTTCGGGCCGATCAAGGACGTGCTGCTGGCCGCAACCTACGAGTTCGGCGAGGACGAGACCGAGGCCTACCTGCTCGGCCCCGGCTTCGACCTAGCCATACCCGGTTTCAACTTCTTCAAGCTGAACTTCTATTACCGCCAGCCCGACGGCAACCGCGCCGACCGCGACGGTGACGGCAAACCCGATGGCAGCGGCGTCTGGCAGGTCACCCCGAGCTGGTCCTACACCCTGCCGGCGGGCAAGTCGGACATCCTCATCGACGGCTACATCGACTGGGTGGTGGACAACGACGCCAGCTATCACAGCAACTACCACATCAACCCGCAGATCAAGTACGACCTGGGCAAGGCCATGGACTGGGGCGACAAGCAGTTCTACGTCGGGGTCGAGTACAGCTACTGGAAGGACAAGTACGGCATCCAGGACTCGGCGGCCTTCAGCACCAACCAGAACACCGCCAGCCTGCTGCTGAAAGTGCATTTCTGACCCACGGCGCCCGACCGGCACAGGCTGGTCGGCGTTTTGCAGCCACTTCCAGACTCACCACGGGAATGCCCCCATGACCAGTCAATCGCAACCCAGCTCCGAACTGCTCTACGGCCTGGACGACCGTCCGGCGCCGCTACCGGCCTTCTTCGCCGCCTTGCAGCATGTACTCGCCTGCTTCGTCGGCATCGTCACGCCGACTTTGATTATCGGCGGCGTGCTCGGCCTGCATGAACAGCTGCCCTACCTGATCAGCATGGGCCTGATGGTGTCCGGCGTCGGCACCCTGATCCAGGCGCGCCGGCCTTTGGGCATCGGCGCCGGGATGATCTGCGTGCAGGGCACCAGCTTCGCCTTCCTCAGCGCCGTACTGGCCGCGGGGTTGATGGTCAAGGCACGCGGCGGCAGCCCGGACGACATCTTGGCGATGATCTTCGGCGTGTGTTTCTTCGGCGCCTTCATCGAGATGGTGCTGAGCCGCTTCATCGGCCACCTGCAGCGCGTCATCACGCCGCTGGTGACCGGCATCGTCATCACCATCATCGGCGTCAGCCTGATCAAGGTCGGCATCACCGATGTCGGCGGCGGCGCCAAGGCCGAGAACTTCGGCGCGCCGATCAACCTGGCCCTGGGCGCCCTGGTGCTGGTCACCATCATCGCGCTCAACCGCCTGCGCAACGCCTGGCTGCGCCTGTCGGCGATCATCATCGGCCTGCTGGTCGGCTCGCTGGCCGCCTGGTTCAGCGGCGTGCTGGTGCCCAAGCCGCTGCCCGATCTGCCGCTGGTGAGCCTGCCGATGCCCTTTCGCTACGGCTTCGACTTCGACTGGATGGCCTTCGTCCCGGTGGCGCTGATCTACCTGATCACCGCCATCGAAACCACCGGCGACCTGACCGCCAACTGCATGATCTCCAGACAGCCGATCAAGGGGCCGCAGTACCTGCAGCGGATCAGGGGCGGAGTGCTCGGCGACGGCATCAGCTCGCTGATCGCCGCGGTGTTCAACACCTTTCCCAACACCACCTTCAGCCAGAACAATGGCGTGATCCAGCTCTCCGGCGTGGCCAGCCGGCACGTCGGCTATTACATCGGCGCGATCCTGGTGATCCTCGGCCTGTTCCCGGTGCTCGGCGCGATTCTCCAGCAGATCCCCAAGCCGGTGCTGGGCGGCGCTACCCTGGTGATGTTCGGCACCGTCGCCGCCGCCGGCATTCGCATCCTCGCCCAGGCGCCGCTGGACCGGCGCAGCCTGCTGATCATGGCCACCAGCTTCGGCATCGGCCTGGGCGTTTCCAGCCAGCCCGAGCTGCTCAGCCAGATGCCGACCCTGGTGCAGAACCTGTTCGGCTCGGCGATCACCAGCGGCGGCCTGACTGCCATCCTCATGACCCTGTTGCTGCCGCTGGAGCAGCCTGAGGTCACCACCTCCGAGCAGGCCCAGAGGGTCTGAGTTTTCCGTGCACGGGCCCCTTCCCGTGCACGGCCTTGGTGCAACAAAGGCACCAACGGCATTTCCCGGGCCATTTTGCGCGTTCGGCGCTTGTCACCCGAGCGGCGCTGGGGTATCTGTGCAGGCGCCGAGCCCCACGATCAGTCCGGAACCGCCTCATGACCTTCGAAGTCCCCGCCCATAGCGCCAGCGGCAAGCCCGCCGGACGCATCCGCCAGAAGAACGAAGAAGCCATCATCCAAGCCGCCGAAGAAGAATTCGCCCGCCACGGCTTCAAGGGCACCAGCATGAACACCATCGCGCAGAACGTCGGTCTGCCCAAGGCCAACCTGCACTACTACTTCAACAACAAGCTGGGCCTGTACCTGGCGGTGCTCGGCAACATCCTCGAACTGTGGGACAGCACCTTCAACACCCTGAGCGTCGACGACGACCCGGCCGAGGCGCTGGCGCGCTACATCCGCGCCAAGATGGAGTTCTCCCGCCGTCAGCCGAAGGCTTCGCGCATCTTCGCCATGGAAGTGATCAGCGGCGGCGACTGCCTGTCGCAGTACTTCAACCAGAACTACCTGGACTGGTTCCGCGGCCGCGCCGCGGTGTTCGACGCCTGGATCGCCGCCGGCAAGATGGACCCGGTCGACCCGGTGCACCTGATCTTCCTGCTGTGGGGCAGCACCCAGCACTACGCCGACTTCGCCTCGCAGATCTGCCGCGTCACCGGTCGCTCGCGTCTGACCAAACAGGACTTCGAAGCCGCCGGCGACAACCTGATCCACATCATTCTCAAGGGCTGCGGCCTGACGCCGCCCGCCAAGCCCTGATGGCCTTTACCCTGGCCGCGCCCTGCGAGTACCGCGAGGAAATCCGCAAGAGCCGCTTCCTCGCCCTCGCCGCGCCCATCGCCAGCGCCGCCGAGGCGCAGGCCTTCATCGAACGCCACGGCGACCCGAGCGCCTCGCACAACTGCTGGGCGTGGAAGGTGGGCAACCAGTACCGCTTCAACGATGACGGCGAACCCGGCGGCACGGCCGGCCGGCCGATCCTCGCCGCCATCGAGGGGCAAGATTGCGACCAGGTGGTGGTGCTGGTGATCCGCTGGTACGGCGGCATCCAGCTCGGCACCGGCGGCCTGGCTCGCGCCTATGGCGGCAGCGCGGCCAAATGTCTGCAGGCGGGCGAGCGGCGCGAGCTGGTGCTGCGTCAGGCGTTCGGCTGCCACCTGCAGTTCGCCGAGCTGGCGCTGTTCAAGGCACGCCTGAACGAGTTCGACAGCCTGATCGAACGCGAGGACTACGACGCCACCGGCGCGCGTCTGCAACTGGCCGTCGCGCCTGCCGAGCGCGAGGCGCTGGAGCGACTGCTGGGCGACGTCAGCCGTGGCCGCGAGCGGTTGCACAGCCCATGAAACAGGCCCTGCTGCTTCTGCTGGTGCTGGCGAGCGCGGCGCAGGCCGAGGTGCTGGACCGTCTGCACTATCGCTACTACGACGCCCACCTTCACAGCGGCGAATCGCTGAGCCAGGCGCTCGCGCAGGCCTCCCCCATCCGCGAGCAGGGCCAGGTGTTCCATGGCTACACCCGCTGGCGCGTGGACTGGCGCTTCTGGTGGCAGGAGGAGCGCGACGGCCGCTGCCGCATCACCCTGACCCGCACCCGTCTCGACACCGAGATCACCCTGCCGCGCCTCGCCGGCGGCGATGCCCAGCAGCGCCAGCGTTTCGAGCAGTATCTGGCCGCGCTGCGCGAGCATGAGCTGGGCCATTACCACATCGGTCAGGCGGCGGCCGCCGAGATCGACGCCGTGCTGCTGGATACGCCCGAGTATCCCAGCTGCAACGAGCTGCAGCGCCAGGCCAACCAGCGCGCCAATGCCGTGCTGCAGCGCCATGTGCAGGACGAGCGACGCTACGACCGGGACACCGGCCATGGCCGCAGCCAGGGCGCCTGGCTGACGGACTAAGTGCGCTATGCTGATGCGCCTCTCTCATACGTCATGGAGCCTGAAATGACTGCACCCCGTTCCATTCTGATCATCGGTGCATCACGCGGCCTCGGCCTTGGCCTGGCCGGTGAGTTCGCCGCCCAGGGCTGGGCCGTTACCGCCACCGTGCGCAGCGCCGCGCAACCAGCGCTGCAGGCACTGCCCGGTGTACGCGTAGAGCAACTGGAGATGACCGACCCGAGCAGCCTCGAGCAGCTTGCCGTCCGCCTGAGCGGTCAGCGCTTCGACGTCATCTTCGTCAACGCCGGGGTGGCCGGCCCCGCACACCACAGCACCGCCCAGGCCAACGCCGAAGAAATGGGCCAGCTGTTCCTGACCAACGCCGTCGCTCCGCTGCGCGTGGCTGAGCGCCTGCTGCCGAACCTGGCCGCCGAGCATGGGCTGATCGTGTTCATGAGTTCGATCCTCGGCAGCATCGAGGCCGGCGCCGGCCTGGGCATGCCGCTGTACGGTGCCAGCAAGGCCGCGCTCAACCACCTGGTGCAGTGCTTCGTGCGCGATCAGGACAATCCGCAACTCGGCGTCCTGCTGATGCACCCGGGCTGGGTACGCACCGACATGGGCGGCGCCGACGCACCACTGGACATCGCCAGCAGTTGCAAGGGCATGGTCGAACAGATCGGCGCCGCCGTCGGCCAACCAGGCCTGCGCTACCTGGACTATCAAGGCAATGCGCTGCCCTGGTAGGCATCACAGCTAGTATCGGCCCGCGTGCAACCATGGCTCCGCGCTCCGGCGACGGAGCAATACAGCGAAATCCTACGTCGCTACCGGCACCGATATGCCGCTACCTGCTGCCGGACGCCGTAGCGTCGATGGCTGCACTCCTTTCGGTATGCACCGGCATCGCTGGGCCAGGCATGGCGGCCGAGGCACTGGGACCGGAGGACGAGGTTCTCACCGGCCACAACTGCGCCACGCCCCAGGCCAGTTCGAAGAACAGAAAGATCGCGATCAGTGGCGTCGCGCCCTGCATCAGGGCGTATATCTGCCAGGTGGCGAACAACAGTCGACCGGCCGCGTCATAGCGGCCGAACGCCTGTTGCGGATCGCGGATGCGCAGCACCGACCAGACGCAGATGATCGAGCCCATCAGGTTGCCCAACAGCATGTGCATCGGCTCGAATGGCGGCAGCGCGCCGGGCAGGCCGAGGCCGTGATGCAGGCTTTGCAGCAGGCCGTGCAGCGCCATGAAGCTCCAGGGCGTGACGAAGGCGGCGGTCACCAGCAGGTCGTACCAGCCGCTGGCCCGTACCAGGCGACGATAGTGTTCGGGAGTCCACATGGGTGTTGCTCCAGTCATTGAAGGAGCACCCAGGCTAAGGCCTGGAGTATGCTCCAAGGTCAACACCCAACCGAGTGAAACGATGCGAATCGGAGAACTGGCCGAAGCCTGCGACGTGAGCCGCGACACCTTGCGCTTCTACGAGCAACGCGGGCTGATCGCGGCACGGCGCAGCGCCAACGGCTACCGCGACTACCCCGCCGAGATGGTGCAACTGGTCACCTACATCAAGACCGCGCAGCGCCTGGGTTTCAGCCTGGGCGAGATCAGCCAGCATGTCGGCGGCCTGTGGCAGACCGACGACCCGGATCACGCCGTGACTCAACTGCTGCAGGACAAACTGGCACTGATCGAGCGCCGCATCGACGAGCTGCAGCAACTGCGAAACGAGCTGCTGCAGCGCCTGGCCACCACCTGCCCGCTGCGCGCCTGACGCGGATTGCGTGCTGACCCCAAGGTCAGTTATCTTCGCCGCACGTCACCCGCGACGAACCTGGATCAGCAGACAGGGTCAACACTGAGCTGGCTACCTGAACTCAACCTCAGAGGAGCCTGCTCAATGGCAGCTACCCGTATCTGGATCAAGAACCCCCTCGCCGTTTTCACCGCCAACGCTCAGGACGCTTCCGGCGGCCTGGTGGTCGAGGACGGCCGCATCGTCGAGCTGCTCGGCGCCGGCCAGCAACCGACCGCCCCCTGCCAGCAGACCTTCGATGCCCGCGAGCACGTGCTGCTGCCGGGGCTGATCAACACCCATCACCACTTCTACCAGACCCTCACCCGCGCCTGGGCGCCGGTGGTCAACCAGCCGCTGTTCCCCTGGCTGAAGACCCTCTACCCGGTGTGGGCGCGGCTGACGCCCGAGAAGCTGGCGCTGGCCAGCGAGGTGGCGCTGGCCGAGCTGCTGCTGTCGGGCTGCAGCACCGCCGCCGATCATCACTACCTGTTCCCCGGCGGCCTGGAACAGGCCATCGACGTGCAGGTGGAGGTCGTGCGCGAACTGGGCATGCGCGCCATGCTCACCCGCGGCTCGATGAGCCTGGGCGAGGCCGACGGCGGCCTGCCGCCGCAGCACACGGTGCAGAGCGGCGAGGCGATCCTGGCCGACAGCCAGCGCCTGGTCGAGCGCTACCACCAGCGCGGCGACGGCGCGCAGATCCAGATCGCCCTGGCGCCCTGCTCGCCCTTCTCGGTGACCCAGGACATCATGCGCGCCAGCGCCGAACTGGCCGAGCAGCTGGGCGTGCGCCTGCACACGCACCTGGCCGAGACCCTCGACGAGGAAGACTTCTGCCTGCGCCAGTTCGGCCTGCGCACCGTGGACTATCTCGACAGCGTCGGCTGGCTCGGCCCGCGCACCTGGCTGGCCCACGGCATCCACTTCAACGCCGAGGAGATCGCCCGGCTCGGCGCCGCCGGCACCGGCATCTGTCATTGCCCCAGCTCGAACATGCGCCTGGCCTCGGGCATCTGCCCCAGCGTCGAGCTGGAGGCGGCCGGCGCGCCGCTGGGCCTGGGCGTGGACGGCTCGGCCTCCAACGACGCCTCGAACCTGCTGCTCGAGGCGCGCCAGGCCCTGTACATCCAGCGCCTGCGCTACGGCGCCGAGCAGATCACCCCCGAGCGCGTCCTGGGCTGGGCCACCCGCGGTTCGGCGCGCCTGCTCGGGCGCGACGATATCGGCGAACTGGCGGTGGGCAAGCAGGCGGATCTGGCCCTGTTCAAACTGGACGAGCTGCGCTTCTCCGGCAGCCACGATCCGCTTTCGGCGCTGCTGCTGTGCGGCGCCGACCGCGCCGACCGCATGATGATCGCCGGCCAATGGCGGGTGATCGACGGCCAGATCGAAGGGCTGGACGTCGCCCAGCTGATCGCCGATCACCGCCAGGCGGCGCGGGAACTGGTAAACGGCTGAGCATCGAGACAGGCAACGCCACCCGCCGACCGCCTGGTTGGCGGGTTTCGCCCGCCCTACGGGTTAAACTCCTCAGCAACCAAGCCCGATAGCGAGACCCGACCATGTACGACTGGCTCAATGCCCTGCCCAAGGCCGAACTGCACCTGCACCTCGAAGGCTCGCTGGAGCCCGAGCTGCTGTTCGCCCTGGCCGAGCGCAACAAGATCGAACTGCCCTGGGCCGACGTGGAAACCCTGCGCGCGGCCTATGCCTTCAACAACCTGCAGGAGTTTCTCGACCTGTACTACCAGGGCGCCAACGTGCTGCGCAGCGAGCAGGACTTCTACGACCTGACCTGGGCCTACCTGCAGCGCTGCAAGGCGCAGAACGTCGTCCACGTCGAGCCCTTCTTCGACCCGCAGACCCACACCGACCGCGGCATCCCCTTCGAGGTGGTGCTGCGCGGCATCCGCCAGGCCCTGCTCGACGGCGAGAAGCAGCTGGGCATCAGCCATGGCCTGATCCTCAGTTTCCTGCGTCATTTGCCCGAGGAAGAGGCGTTCAAAACCCTGGAGCAGGCCATGCCGTTTCGCGACGCCTTTATCGGCGTCGGCCTGGACAGCTCGGAGAAGGGTTTCCCGCCGCGCCTGTTCGAGCGGGTGTTCGCCAAGGCGCGTAGCGAAGGCCTGTACGCGGTGGCGCATGCCGGCGAGGAAGGCCCGCCCGAGTACATCTGGGAAGCGCTGGACCTGCTCAAGGTCGAGCGCATCGACCACGGCGTGCGCGCCATCGAAGACGAGCGGCTGATGCAGCGCATCATCGACGAGCAGATCCCGCTGACCGTCTGCCCGCTGTCGAACATCAAGCTGTGCGTGTTCGAGCACATGGGCCAGCACAACATCCTCGACATGCTCGAGCGTGGCGTGAAGGTGACAGTGAACTCGGACGACCCGGCCTACTTCGGCGGCTACGTCGGCGAGAACTTCGCCGCCCTGCACGAGCACCTGGGCATGAGCGAGGACCAGGCCAGACGCCTGGCGCAGAACAGTCTGGACGCCAGGCTGGCCTGAGACCGTATGCGCTGAGCGTACCGGCAGACCAGCCGCTGGTACGCACGGCGCACCCTACGCCCACGCACCCTGCGGCCTGGCAGGGTGCGCTGCGCGCAGCGGGCGGGCCCCGATGTGTCGGCGTCAGTGCTGGTGCTTGCCGTGGCCGCCATGATCATGCCCCTGCGGCGCATCCTTCTGCACGGCCACCTCGACCTCGACCGCGCCGGCCTTCTCGAAGGTCAGGGTCAGCGGAAAGCGCTCGCCATCCGTGGCCTGCTGCTTCAGGTCGAACAGCATGACGTGATAGCCCATGGGCTCGAACTTCACCTCGCCACCGGCGGGGATGGTCACATCCTGTACCTGCTGCATCTTCATCACCCCGTCGGCATGCACATGCTCGTGCAGCTCGGCCTTGCCGGCCACCGGCGTGCTGACGCCGAGCAGGCGATCGGCCTCGCCGCCCTTGTTGTGCACCACGAAATAGGCGGCGGCGGTCGGCGCCACCGGCGGCATCTCGCGCGACCAGGGGTGTTCGATGTGCAGTTGCCCGGCATCGTACTCGTGCGCCTGGGCCAACAGGCTCATGCCCAGCAGCGCGCCCAACAGCAGATTTCGTTTCAGCATGGTGTTCCTCCACTTGCGGTAGTCGGCCGTAGCCTGAATGAAACCGGCGCCAGCAGCCAGGGCCGTGGCGCCGTGTTGAATCTTGCAGCTCAAGCGCTGCTCGGCCCGTGCCGGGCGGCGCAGCACGGCATGTGCCGCATTGCCGTCGCCAGGCCGGCCGGTCATCAGCGCGCGCTCCGGCGCAGCAGGCTCAGGCCGACCAGCGCCAGCAGCACGTGCGCCAGCGCAAACAGGCCCAGCATCAGATGCTTGTAGCCATTGCCCAGGCCGGCGAGAAACTCCCACTTGTGCAGGTAGGCGAACACCCAGCCCTCGCGGCGGTCGGCGTCCTGCACGCGGCTGGCCAGCGCGCCGTCCAGCGGATCGATATACAGAGCGGTGCGTTTCGCATCGGCGTATGTGGCCTTGAACACCGGCAGGCGCTTGAAGACGAAGCCGTACTCGTGATCGAACTGCGATTGCAGCGTCAGGCTCTGCATCTCGCCCAGGCCGAGCGCAGCGGCGTAATGTTCGAAACGCTGACGGGCATGGCGGCGCGCGCTGTCGATATCCAGCTCCCGGCCGGCGGCATCCAGGTAGTGCAGGGTCGGCATCATGCCGAACTGCTGCCCCTGGGCGCGCCAGATCGGCTTGCCGTCCAGTTCCAGCAGGCTCAGGCCGAACAGCTGCTCGCCACGCAGCAGCCAATCGGCGCTGGGCGCCTGATCCAGCAGAGCCACCTCGAAACTCGCCGCGTAGGCGGCAGGCCAGGGTTCCGCCGTCTGCTTGTGCAGCAGGTGCCAGGCGCCGCTGCTGGCGAAGCTCAGGGTGGCCGCAGCCAGGCCCAGCCCCCACCAGCCATGCAGGCGGCGACTGAAACTGCGGGCGCGGCGCCGCGCCACGAACAACGCGATACCGAACAGCGTCGCGCTCAGGATCGAGGCCAGCAGCACGGCCATCAGCAACGGGCGCAGCGGCCCAGCCGCATCCAGCCAGCGAAAGCTGTGCAGGGTCTGGAAGAAGGCGCTGAACCAGGCCTTGCGCTGATCCACCAGGGTGCCGAGGCGGTCATGGAACAGATCGACGTACAGCCTCAGGCCGTCCTCGCGCCGGGTGTCGACCCGCGCCACCGGCAGCAGACGGTTGATGAAGGCATATTCGCTGCCGAAGTGCCCGAGGCTGCCGTCGTAGGTCAGGCTTTCCTCACTGCCGAGGTAATGCCGGGCCAGGCTTTCGGCATGCGCCGCGGTCAGGTCGACGGCCTCGCCACTGCGCGCATGCCAGTAGCGCGGCTGCAGTTCGCCGGGCAGACGCGCCTGATAATAAGGCTCGCCGGCCAGCACCAGCAGGCGCAACGCCTGCACCCGCTCGATGGCCGCAGCGGCGAGCACCTGCGCGGGACTGCGCAGGTCGTCCAGCGGCACCACCTGCTGCGGCGCGGCCATGGTCTGCGCCCGTGGCTGCAGGTAGCCCATCAGCGGATGCAGCATGCCGCTGCCGGCCCAGCAGAACACCCCGAGGCAAGCCAGCATCGCCAGGCGCCGGTGCCAGGGCATCAGCCGCAACAGGCGCTGACGCCAGGTCGCGCGCGGCAGCGCCTGCAGGGCCGCCGTCACAGCTTCCACTCCAGGCCGACGTACAGGCTGCGGCCATCGCCAGGCATGAACAGCGCGGCATCCCGGCCATTGGCGTTGGCCACCACGCCGGTGGTGGCGATGTAGGTCTTGTCGGAAAGGTTGCGCCCTTCGACGAAGAACCCCAGGCCCTCGCGCGGACGGTAGCCGCCTTTCATGCCCCAGATGGCGTAGGCCTCGGCATACAGCGACTCGGCATGGTCGGCCGCGTAATGCACCGGCACCCATTCCAGGGTCGGGCCGACATACCAGCCATCCTGCTGCCAGAGCAGCTCGCCCTTGAGGAACTGGCTCGGCACGCCGGCGATGCGGTTGTTGCCGTAGGCGGGATCGTCGTCGAAGCGGAAGTCGTTGAGCAGGTAATGCCCGCGCAGGAGCAGATTGCCCAGCTGCCAGGCAGCGCCCAGCTCGATACCCTGGTGCACGGTGCGATCGGCGTTGGTGGTGACCACCTGGGTGGGATTGAGCGGGTTGGCATAACCGAGCAGCTCATCGCGAACCTCGCTGCGGTACACAGCCAGGTCAAGATCCAGGTGGCCCCGGCTGATGCGCATGCCGGCTTCCAGCGTGGTGGCCTTCTGCGCGTCGTTCTCGGTAACGATGGCGCCACCGGTCAGCTCGCTGAAGGTGGGCGGCTCGAAGCTCTGGCTGAGGTTGCCGAACAGTTGCACGCCCTCGGCCAGTTCGTGGCGCAGACCGATCCGGCCAATCCGCGCACTGTAACTTCTGGTGAAGGAGTCGTCGCGAAAACCGCTGGGCAAGCCGGCGAAGTTGAAGCTGCTCTTGAGCTTGTCGTCGACGTCCCGCTCGCTGTGCAGCCAGGTCAGGCCACCGATCAGCGCCCAGTCCTCGGCCAGCGGCACTTCCAGCTCGCTGAAGGCGTTGAGGCTGCGTGCAGTCTGCAGCTGACGGTCGACCAGATTGCCGCGCCGGCCGGCAACATTGACGTAATTCTTCGTCTGATTGCGCCCCTGCAGCGCCTCGAGGCCGGCGCTCCAGTGCCATCCCTCGGCGTTGTGCCATTTGTGCGTCAGGCGTACGCCGAGGTCCTCGCTGTCCACCTCCAGTACCTGGAAGATCGGGTGCCACAGCGACTTCTCGCTGTAGAAGCTCGACAGCTCCAGGCTGTGGCCGCCATCGAGTTGCAGGGTGGTGATGTTGCCGAACCGGTTGAGCGTGAAATCGCGCTTGTTGTCGCCCGTCACCGCGCTCGACGCGGCCTGCTCGGGGTTACGCCGCAATTGCGCCTTGGTCAGGCTGCCGGGAAGTTCCGAGTCGGTTTCCACGTGGCTGACGTGGAAGCGCGTGGACAGCCTTTCGTTGATGCGCCCGCCGATATTGGCGAAGTAGCGCTGATTGTCCTGACGGGCGTGATCGCGGAAACCGTCCTGGGAATAGTCGGAAACGCTCAGGTAGGCGTCCCAGTCGCCGAAGTCCTGGGCGACGGCGCCGAAGACGCGGCGGTAGTCGAAACTCCCCGCCTCGGTGCGCAGCTGCGCCTTGGGCGCGCTCTTGCCGGTGGGCGTGACGAAGTTGATCGCCCCGCCCAGGTTGGCCGCGCCGTAGCGCCAGGCATTGGCGCCACGCATCACCTCGATGTGGTCCAGGGCGATCGGCTCGATGCTCTGGAAATCGCCACTGCCATCGGCCAGGTTCAGCGGCGCACCATCCTGCATCAGCAGGATGCCGCGCTGGTGGAAGGTGCGCTGCAGACCCGAGCCGCGAATCGACAGGCGCGACTCCTCGGCGCCGGAGCGCGACTGGATGTAGACCCCGGTGGCGTGCCCGAGGGCGTCCTGCGGCGAGCTCGCACGCCCGGTCTTGTAGGTGTCGGCATCGACGATGCCGGCACCGCCGGGAATGCGCGCGAACTCGGCGCGCTTCTCGGCGATGCTCGGTGCGGTGGCATCGCGCTGCTCGCGCGCCACCACGGTGCTGTCTTCCAGCTCGATATGCGCGGCATGAGCGCAGGTGGCCAGGCTGGCACTGGCGGCCAGCAGGCTGAATACGGACATCTGACGCATGGATTTCCCCCAACGTCGGCTGGTCGGGTGCCGCCCGGATGCAGGTTTGCAGGCACCGACAAGCGCAGTTCTTATCTGATCGCAGGTAACCAACGCGGCCCTAGGAGCGGCCGCCAGGAACGACTCAGATCAGTGCGGGAGAAGCACGGGGATTGGCCGAGGGCCAGAGATAGCGAAGCGGATGCGGGACGAACAGCCAGGTCGCAGCAGGCCTGCGAGCGGCTGCCAGCAAGCCCAGCAAGCCGAAGAAGGCGGCCAGGATGATGGCGCTGAACAGGCTGCCCAGGGCGCAGCCGCTGCCGGTGGCCGGATTGGGCGCCACCACGCCGGAGCCGTCGAGATCGGCACCGGCACCGAAGTTGCCCTCGAACGAGCAGTACTGGCTGCTCAGCCCGCTGAGCTGCAGGCCGGCCATCTGACCATGGCTGATGGCGCAGGCGAACGCACCGAACAGGATGCTGAAGTACAGCAACCAGGCGGTCAGCGAGCGGTCTTTGCGGGCCAGTTTCATGGGGCGCGACTCTAAACAGAGGATGGCGACGCGACACTGCGGTGCGTTGCCGCAGTCGTTTGGTACGGGAGTCTAGCAGGCGTTTGCAGCTTTATCGCGCGCGGCTAACGCCACGGCGCGGCCTCCAGCAGACGCTGGCAACGCCGCTGCAGGAACTCGCGCAGCAGATGCACCGCCTTGCTCAGCTGGGCGCGATGGGCGCAGACCAGATACAGCGGTGTTGGCTCGCCCTGCCAGTCCGGCAGCAGCACCTGCAGGCGGCCTTCGCGCACATCGTCGGCCACGTCCAGAAAGGACTTGTACACCACGCCCTGCCCGGCCACGGCCCAGCGCCGGGTGACATCGGCATCGTCGCTGACGCGATTGCCGGCCACCGTCAGCAGAGTCTCGCGCTTGCCGCTCTGGAAGCGCCAGCGGTCATGCACGCGCCCGTGCAGCATGTACAGCAGGCAGTTGTGTCCGCCCAGCTCCTCCACCGTTCGCGGTGCGCCATGACGCGCCAGGTAGGCTGGTGCAGCGCAGAGCACGCGGCGATTGTCCGGCGCCACCGGCAGTGCCACCAGGCTGGAGTCTTCCGGTGCGCCGTAGCGCAGGGCGATATCCACCGGCTCGCGGAACAGATCGGCCACCCGGTCGGCCAGCAGCAGGCGCAGCTGCAGTTGCGGATGCTCGGCCTGGAATGCGTCGAGCCAGGGCAGCAGCGTGTTGCGCCCCAGATCCGAAGGCGCCGACAGCTGCAGCACACCGCAAATGCCCTGCTGGCTGCCGATCAGTTGCTGGCGCCCTTCCTCCAGGCTCTGCAACGCCAGCCGCGCATGCACCAGATACAGCTCGCCCTCGGGCGTCAGGCGCAGGCTGCGCGTCGAGCGCGCCAGCAGGCGCACCTGCAACTGCTGCTCGAGACGCTTGAGTGCGGCGCTGGCCACGGCCGGCGAGACATCCAGCAGCCGCGCCGCGGCGGACAGGCTGCCGGATTCGGCGGTACGCACGAAGAGTTGCAGGTCGTCGAAACGCAGCATGGCGGCTCACTTTCAAAATAATGATGAAAGAGACTCTATCCCCAGCTGCTTTTTTCAACCAGCAGAACAGATGACCATGGGCCCTATCGCCTGAACCCGTAAACCGGAGCCCCAGCATGAAAGCCGTTGCCTACTATCAATCCCTGCCTGCCGATCACCCCGAAGCCCTGCAGGACGTACAATTGGATGCACCGTCCCCCGGCCCGCACGACCTGCTGGTGGAGGTGCGCGCCATTTCGGTCAACCCGGTCGATACCAAGATCCGTCGCAACGTCGCGCCGGAACACGGCGCAGCCAAGGTACTCGGTTGGGACGCCGCCGGCGTGGTCAAGGCGGTGGGCAGCGAGGTCAGCCTGTTCCAGCCCGGCGACCGGGTGTTCTATGCCGGCGCCATCGACCGCGCCGGTGCCAACAGTGAGTTGCATCTGGTGGATGAGCGCATCGTCGGGCGCATGCCCGCCAGCCTGTCCTTCGCCGAGGCGGCAGCCCTGCCGCTGACCGCCATCACCGCCTGGGAGCTGTTGTTCGAGCGCCTGCAGATCGCCGAAGGCTCGACCGATCAGGGCCAGAGCCTGCTGATCGTCGGCGCGGCCGGCGGCGTTGGTTCGATCCTCACCCAGCTGGCGCGCCGCCTGACCGGCCTGACCGTGATCGGCACCGCCTCGCGCCCGGAAACCCAGGCCTGGGTCCGCGAGCTGGGCGCGCATCACGTGATCGACCACGGCAAGCCGCTGAGCGAGGAACTGGCCCGTATCGGCATCGGCCAGGTCAGCCATGTCGCCAGCCTGACCCAGACCGACCAGCACTATGCCCAGCTGATCGAGTGCCTGCAGCCGCAAGGGCGCCTGGCGCTGATCGACGACCCGCTGCAACCGCTGGACGTCATGCAGCTCAAGCGCAAGAGCCTGTCGCTGCACTGGGAGCTGATGTTCACCCGCTCGCTGTACCAGACCGAGGACATGATCGAGCAGCACCGCCTGCTGCAGCGCGTGGCGGAACTGGTGGACAGCGGCGTGCTCAAGACCACCCTCGGCGAGCATTTCGGCCGCATCGACGCGGCCAACCTGCGCCGCGCCCACGCGCTGCTGGAAAGTGGCAAGGCCAAGGGCAAGATCGTGCTCGAAGGGTTTTGAGGTGCGATGGTGGCGTGGCGTGGTGGGCTAAAGCCCACCCTACAGGCTGAAGCGGAGCGCCGCCCGCCCCCCCTAAACCATGGCATCGGCGCCGTTCGTCGCCCCGGCAGCGAAACGGCGCCTCGCACCCTGATCCAGGTCAGCAAAGGATCACCGGCACGGACTAGGATGACCACTCTCCAAACGGCTTCGATTTCAAGGTCAGCTCAGGAGGTGGTCAGCATGAAGATTCTCGTCCAACCACTCGATCAGGGTGGTGAACGCCGATGGCAGGTGCAGCTGGATCAGCATTGCGTGAGTTTTCGCAGCGAGGAGCAGGCCCGCGTCTTCGTCGCCACGCTGCAAGCGCGCCTGCGTGCGCCACACAGCCTGCCCGCGCAGCGTCGGGCGGGCTGACCGCGATGTCCGTAGGGTGCGCTGTGCGCACCGATAGCACCGGGCTCGCCCTTGGTGCGCATGGCGCACCCTACGCTTAACCAATCGGCACCCGACGCAGCGCGGGGCTGCGCAGCATGTCCAGCACGGTATCGACCAGCGCCGGGGCCTGGGCAGCCAGGTCGAAGCTGGGTACCAGCAGCCAGTTGGCCTCGATGCCTTCCATGTAGGCATGCAGGCAGACGGCCGCGCGCTGGCAGTCCAGTTCAGCCGGTAGCTGGCCCTTGCCGACGGCGTTGCTCAACGCCTTGGCGATGCGCTGATCGCACTCGGCACTGAGCGCCTGCATGCGCTCGCGCAGGCCGAGCAGCTCGCCGGTGTACTCGCATTTGTAACGCAGGATGTCATGGGTACGCCGGGTCTGCGGCTCGCTCGCCAGGCGTGTCAGCGCCTTGATCAGCAGTTCGCGCATGCAGCCCAGCGGGTCAGGTTCGTCCTCGCTCTCGCTGGCCCGCGCCAGTTCCTCCAGCGGCAGACGCAGACGCTCGAGCATGGCCTGGAACAGATCGATCTTGTTCTCGAAGTGCCAGTAGATGGCGCCGCGGGTGACGCCCGCCGCCTTGGCCACCTCCGCCAGTGACGCCCGGGATACGCCCTGGGAGTGGAACACCTGCTCCGCGGCATCGAGTATCTGCGCCCGCGTCGCCTGTGCCTCTTCTTTGGTTCGTCTGACCATTCACCTACCTGCCGTCGCATCGCCTGAACCGCCCCTGTAACAGGTGCGGTCTGGGAGTATGCAGGCAGTTTTAGGCATTTACAAACATTCACGTACGTAAGTATATTCCGCGGCATTGGTTCTCAATTACCCCCTCCTCCGCCCCTTCGGGCAGCGATTCGACAAACGAGGTTCTCTCAGATGCATACGAAGCCAGCCGTAGCCGCCTTGGTTTCCGCCATCGCCGTGGCTCTGCTCAGCCTTGGCGGCTGCAAGGAAGCCAGCGCCCCACAGGCCCAGCAAGCCCCCGAAGTCGGAGTGGTGACGCTACAGGCGCAGCCCTTTGCCCTCACCACCGAGGTGCCCGGCCGTACCAGCGCCTACCGCATCGCCGAGGTGCGCCCGCAGGTCAATGGCATCATCCAGAAGCGCCTGTTCACCGAAGGCAGCGAAGTCAAGGCCGGTCAGCAGCTGTACCAGATCGACCCGGCCACCTACGAAGCCGCGTTCAAGAGCGCCCAGGCCACGCAGCTGTCGGCCAAATCCCTGGCCGACCGCTACAAGCTGCTGGTGGCCGACAAGGCGGTCAGCCAACAGGCTTACGACGAGGCGCGGGCCGCCGGCCTGCAGGCCGACGCCGCGCTGGAGCAGGCGCGCATCGACCTGCGCTACACCAAGGTGATGGCGCCCATCAGCGGTCGCATCGGCCGCTCCGCGGTGACCGAAGGCGCGCTGGTCAGCAACGGTCAAGCCAACGCCATGGCCACCATCCAGCAGCTCGACCCGATCTACGTCGACGTCACCCAGTCGAGCAAGGATCTGCTGCGCCTGCGCCGCGATCTGGCCGATGGGCGCCTGCAGAAGGCCAGCGATAGCGCCGCCAAGGTCGCGCTGAAGCTGGAGGACGGCAGCCGTTACGCCCATGAAGGCACCCTGGAATTCTCCGAGGTGGCGGTGGACGAAAGCACCGGTTCGGTGACCCTGCGCGCCGTGTTCCCCAACCCCGACCACCTGCTGCTGCCGGGCATGTTCGTACATGCCGAGCTGCTCTCCGGGGTCAAGGAGAACGCCATCCTCGCCCCGCAGCAGGGCGTGACCCGCAACCAGCGCGGCGAACCGACGGCGATGGTGGTGGGCGCCGACAACAAGGTCGAACTGCGCGTACTCAAGGCCGACCGCACCGCCGGCAACACCTGGCTGGTGGAGGATGGCCTGCAGGAAGGTGATCGCCTGATCACCGAAGGCCTGCAGTTCGTCCAGCCCGGCACCGAGGTCAAGGCCGTGCCGGCGCGCAACGTGAAAGCCGGCGAGGTGGCGCAGGACGCCGCCAAGAACAACGGCAAGGGATAAGAGGGTGTTTACAAAAGTAGCGAGCGATGGTCAGGCAAGGCGAAACCAGCCGAAAAAGCGGAGTGTACGAGTAGTACATGAGCATTTTGAGGCTGATTTCAACGCAGCATGGCCGAGCGCAGTAATTTGTAAACGCCCTCTGAAGGAGAGCTACTGAATGTCCAGATTCTTTATCGACAGGCCTATCTTCGCCTGGGTGATCGCCCTGGTGATCATGCTGGCCGGCGGCCTGTCCATCCTCAAGCTGCCGATCAACCAGTACCCGAGCATCGCGCCACCCGCCGTTGCCATCCAGGTCAGCTACCCGGGCGCCTCGGCGCAGACGGTGCAGGACACCGTGGTGCAGGTGATCGAACAGCAGCTCAACGGCCTCGATGGCCTGCGCTATGTCAGCTCGTCGAGCAACTCCGACGGCAGCATGGAAATCATCGTGACCTTCGAGCAGGGGGTTAACCCGGATATCGCCCAGGTCCAGGTGCAAAACAAGCTGCAGCTGGCCACTCCGCTGCTGCCGCAGGAAGTGCAGCAACAGGGCATCCGCGTGACCAAGTCGGTGCGCAACTTCCTCATGGTCATCGGCGTGGTGTCGAAAGACGGCAGCATGACCCGTGAGGACCTGTCGGACTACATCGTCTCCAACCTGCAGGACCCGATCTCGCGGACCAAGGGTGTCGGCGACTTCCAGGTGTTCGGCGCGCAGTACGCCATGCGCATCTGGCTCGACCCGGCCAAGCTCAATGCCTTCCAGCTGACGCCGGTGGACGTGCGCAGCGCCATCCAGGCGCAGAACGTGCAGATCTCCTCCGGCCAGTTCGGGGGCCTGCCGGCCGCGCCGGGCAACCAGCTCAACGCCACCATCATCGGCAAGACCCGCCTGCAGAGCCCGGAAGAGTTCCGCAAGATCCTGCTCAAGGTCCAGGCCGACGGTTCCCAGGTGCGCCTGGACGACGTCGCCAAGGTGGAGCTGGGTGGCGAGAACTACGCCATCAACGCGCAGTTCAACGGCCTGCCCGCCTCCGGCCTGGCGATTCGCCTGGCCACCGGCGCCAACGCCCTGGACACCGCCAAGGCGGTGCGCGAAACCATCGCCACCCTGGAGCCGTTCTTCCCGGCGGGTATGGAAGTGGTCTTCCCCTACGACACCACGCCGGTGATCTCGGCCTCCATCGAAGGGGTGGTGCACACCCTGTTCGAAGCCATCGTGCTGGTGTTCCTGGTGATGTTCCTGTTCCTGCAGAACCTGCGCGCCACCATCATCCCGACCATGGCGGTGCCGGTGGTGCTGCTCGGCACCTTCGGCGTGCTCGCCGCGTTCGGCTTCTCCATCAATACCCTGACCATGTTCGCCATGGTCCTGGCCATCGGCCTGCTGGTGGACGACGCCATCGTGGTGGTGGAGAACGTCGAGCGGGTGATGCGCGAGGACGGCCTGTCGCCCAAGGAAGCGACGCGCAAGTCCATGGGCCAGATCCAGGGCGCGCTGATCGGCATCGCCCTGGTGCTGTCGGCGGTGTTCCTGCCGATGGCCTTCTTCGGCGGCTCCACCGGGGTGATCTACCGGCAGTTCTCCATCACCATCGTCTCGGCCATGGCCCTGTCGGTGCTGGTGGCGCTGATCTTCACCCCGGCGCTGTGCGCCACCCTGCTCAAGCCCATCGACGGCGAGCACCATGAAGCCAAGCGCGGCTTCTTCGGCTGGTTCAACCGCTCCTTCGACCGCACCAGCAATGCCTACCAGCGCGGTGTGGCCGGCATGCTCAAGCGCAAGGCGCCGTACCTGCTGCTGTACCTGGTGATCGTGGCGATCATGGCATTCATGTTCAGCCGCATCCCCACCGCCTTCCTCCCCGAGGAAGACCAGGGCGTGCTGTTCGCCCAGGTGCAGACGCCGTCCGGCTCCAGTGCCGAGCGTACCCAGGTGGTGGTCGACGAGATGCGCCAGTACCTGCTGGAAGAAGAAGCGAGCACGGTCAAGTCGGTGTTCACCGTCACCGGCTTCAACTTCGCCGGCCGCGGCCAGAGCTCCGGCATGGCCTTCATCATGCTCAAGCCCTGGGGCGAACGTCCGGGTGAGGAGAATGGCGTGGCGGCGCTGGCGCAACGTGCGCAGCGACATTTCTTCAGCTTCCGCGATGCCATGGTGTTCGCCTTCGCTCCGCCGGCGGTGATGGAGATGGGTAACGCCACCGGCTTCAACTTCTTCCTGCAGGACCAGGCCGGCGTCGGCCATCAGGTGATGAACGAGGCACGCGACAAGTTCCTGCAGCTGGCCGACCAGCATCCGGTGCTCGACAGCGTGCGCGCCAACGGCCTGCGCGACGAGGCGCAGTACCAGCTGCTGATCGACGACGAGCGCGCCCGCGCCCTCGGCCTGTCGCTGGCGGACATCAACAGCACCCTGTCGATCGCCTGGGGCGCCAGCTACGTCAACGACTTCATCGATCGCGGCCGGGTGAAGAAGGTGTATCTGCAGGGCACGGCGCAATCGCGCATGAGCCCGGAGGACCTGAACAAGTGGTACGTGCGCAACGACCAGGGCCGCATGGTGCCGTTCAGCGCCTTCGCCAGCGGCGAGTGGACCTACGGCGCGCCCAAGCTGGCGCGTTACAACGGCGTCTCGGCGGTGGAGATCCTCGGTGCGCCAGCCCCCGGCTACAGCACCGGTGACGCCATGGCCGCGGTGGAGGAAATCGCCTCGCAGCTGCCGCAGGGCGTCGGCTACTCCTGGACCGGTCTGTCCTACGAGGAGCGCCTGGCAGGCTCGCAGACCACTGCACTGTTCGTGATCTCCGCCATCGTGGTGTTCCTCTGCCTGGCAGCGCTGTACGAGAGCTGGTCGATCCCGTTCTCGGTGATGCTGGTGGTGCCGCTGGGGATCATCGGTGCGCTGCTGTTCACCGAACTGCGCGGGCTGTCCAACGACGTGTTCTTCAAGGTCGGCCTGCTCACCACCATCGGTCTGTCGGCGCGTAACGCGATCCTCATCGTCGAGTTCGCCAAGGCGCAGTACGAGCAGGGCATGGGCCTGGCCGAAGCCGCCATCGAGGCCTGCCGCATGCGTCTGCGCCCCATCGTGATGACCTCGCTGGCGTTCATCCTCGGCTGTCTGCCGCTGGCCATCGCCAGTGGTGCCGGAGCCGGCAGCAAGCACGCCATCGGCACCGGGGTGATCGGCGGCATGCTCAGCGCCCTGGTGCTGGCGATCTTCTGGATTCCGCTGTTCTACGTGGTGGTCTGCTCGCTGTTCGAGAAGAAGAGAACCGAGCCGGCCGTTGAAAACGAGAAGGAGGTACTGCAATGAGGCAGTCCCTGTTGTCCCTGGCCGTGGCCGCCGCTCTGCTCAGCGGCTGCAGCCTGATTCCCGACTATCAGCGCCCGGACGCCCCGGTGGCCGCCGACTGGCCGCAGGGCGAGGCCTACGGCAGCGCCGCCAGCGAAGGCAGCCGCGCCGCCGCCGACCTGCAATGGCGCGAGTTCTTCCGTGACCCGGCGCTGCAGCAACTGGTGCAGGTGGCACTGGAGAACAACCGTGACCTGCGCGTCGCCGCACTGAACGTCGAGGCCTACCGCGCGCTGTACCGCATCCAGCGCGCCGACCTGCTGCCCTCGGTTTCCGCCGATGGCGCCGGCACCCGCCAGCGCCTGCCGGCCGACCTGAGCCAGACCGGCGAAGCCCGCACCGGCGGCCAGTACAGCGCCACGTTGGGCGTCAACGCCTGGGAGCTGGACTTCTTCGGTCGCCTGCGCAGCCTTAGCGAGCAGGCCCTGCAGCAGTACCTGGCCACCGAACAGGCCGCGCGCAGCACGCAGATCAGCCTGGTGGCCAGCGTCGCCAACGCCTACCTGCAGTGGCAGGCCGACCTGGCGCTGCTCGAGCTGACCCAGGACACCCTGAAGACCTTCGAGGAAAGCTACCAGCTGACCCAGCGCAGCTTCGACGTCGGCGTCGCCGATGCCCTGGCCCTGAGCCAGGCGCGCAGCGCGGTGGATAGCGCGCGAGTGAGCCTGGCGCAGTACCAGCGTCTGGTCGCCCAGGACCGCAACGCCCTGACCCAGCTGCTCGGCAGCGGCCTGCCGGCCGACCTGCCGCAGGGCCTGGCGCTGGATGCCGAACTGCTGGAGCAGGTACCGGCCGGCCTGCCCGCCGACCTGCTGCAGCGTCGCCCCGACCTGCTGCAGGCCGAGTACCAGCTCAAGGCGGCCAACGCCAATATCGGCGCGGCGCGTGCGGCGTTCTTTCCCAACATCAGCCTGACCGCCAATGCCGGCACCGCCAGCAGCCAGCTGTCCGGCCTGTTCGACAGCGGCTCGGGCACCTGGCTGTTCCAGCCGCAGATCAGCCTGCCGATCTTCAACGCCGGCCGCCTGCGCGCCAACCTCGACTATGCCGAGCTGCAGAGCGATATCCAGGTCGCGCAGTACGAGAAAGCCATTCAGGTGGCCTTCCAGGAGGTCGCCGACCGCCTCGCCGCGCGCACCACCTACCGCCGCCAGCTGGATGCCCAGCGCGCATTGCTGGACACCACCGAGACCTACTACGACCTGGCCGAGCGCCGCTACCGCACCGGCGTGGACAGCTACCTGACCCTGCTCGACGCCCAGCGCCAGCTGTTCAGCGTACGCCAGCAACTGATCGCCGACCGCCTGGCCCAGCTCAGCAGCGAAGTGGAGCTGTACAAGGCCCTGGGTGGGGGCTGGAGCGATACGGGGAGCAACGCCCCATAAGGTTGACCGCGCGTAACCCGCTTCAAGGACGACCTTACCCCACGCGCCGCCCCCGCAGTCTTTGCGGGGGCGTTTTTTTGTACGCGTTCTGACGGAGGCCGCACCGTAGCCCCAACGAAATCTGGGACCCTGAGGCTTGGCGATAGTTGGATGGCGGCGATTCGGACGCAGCCTGAAGTTCGCTTTCGCGAATGAATTCGCTCCTACAGAAACCTGAAGCCGCCTGTTGTCAGTGGCAGGCACCCGAAGCCTCCAGAGAACGTTGAAGGCGAGCTGGCGCGCAGTGCCCTCTTTGTAGGAGCGAATTCATTCGCGATCCGCCCGCCCCCGATTTCGCCCTATGCTCCGTGCCGCCACTCAGCCCAACGCAGCCAGCAGCTGCGCGCAATCCTGCGCATGCAGCTCGGTCAGCTCCGGCCAGGGGTTGTCCGGCAGGTTGACCAGCACGCTGCGCGCGCCCGCAGCCTGGGCGCATTCCAGGTCGAAGCGGTAGTCGCCGACCATCACCAGCTCCTGCGGCTTGACCGCCCAGCGCTCGGCCAGATGCAGCAGCCCGCCCGGATGCGGCTTGGGCGGCGCCTCGTCGCGGCCAAGGATGTCCGCCCTGGCGAAGCAGTCATCCAGGCCGATGGCCTGCAGGGTCAGCAGGGCCAGGGCATGGGCATTGCGGGTGAGGATGCCGAGCTGACAACCGCGCTCGCACAGGGCGCGCACCAGGTCGATGGCGCCCGGCGCCGGGCGTGAGGCCACCGCCAGTTCGCGCTCGTGCTCCAGCAGCCAGGCATGCTTGGCCGCGGCCTCCTCCGCCGGCAGCGCCGCCAGGTGATGGAGGATGTCGTCTTCTTCAGGAATGCCCAGCGCCCGCTTGATTGCGGGGAAATCATGCACCGCCAGAGTCAGGGTGCCGTCCATGTCGAACACCCAGTGGCGCGCCTCGCGCAGTGTTCTCACTTCCAGTCCTCACGCACGCGGGTCAGGCCCTCCTGGGCGGCGGAGGCCACCAGTTCGCCCTGGCGGTTGTAGATGCTGGCACGGGAGAAACCGCGGGCATTGCCGGCCCAGGGGCTGTCCATGGCGTACAGCAGCCAGTCGTCCATGCGCAGGTTGCGGTGGAACCACAGCGAGTGGTCGAGGCTGGCCACCTGCATGAACTTCTGGAACACCGACACGCCGTGCGGCTGCATCGAGGTGGTCAGCAGGTTGAAGTCGCTGGCGTAGGCCAGCAGGTACTTGTGCAACTGCGGGTCGTCCGGCAGCTCGCCGGCGGCGCGGAACCACACGTACTTGACCGGCTCGCAAGGCTGCGGCGCGAAAGGGTTGATCAGGGTGACCGGGCGGATCTCGATGGGCTTGTCGCTGATCGCACGCTCGCGCATGCGCTCGGGAATCATCGGCGCCACCATGCGCGCCAGCTCGGTTTCCGATTTCAGGTTCTCGGGGCCGGGCACATCCGGCATCTCGCTCTGGTGGTGGAAGCCTTCCTCGTCGTACTGGAACGAGGCACTGCAGAAGAAGATCGGCTTGCCCTTCTGCACCGCCACCACGCGGCGGGTGCTGAAGCTGCCGCCATCGCGGGTGCGCTCGACCTGATAGACCACCGGCAGGCTGGCATCGCCCGGGCGCAGGAAGTAGCCGTGCATGGAGTGCACATGGCGCGCCTCCTCGACCGTCTGGCTGACGGCGGAGATGCACTGGCCAAGCACCTGGCCGCCGAACAGCTGGCGAAAACCGAGATCCTGGCTGCGGCCACGGAACAGGTTTTCCTCGATCTGCTCCAGGCTGAGCAGCGCCACCAGATCATCGAGAACCTGAGTCATGGGGTGTCATCTCCTTGCACGGGGGGTATACGCAGTTGCGGGTAGGCCGGCAGCGATGTCAGGCGTTCATCCCAAACGGCGCGGCCAAGGGTGAAATGGTAAAGACTTTGCAGCCCGCTGTCGGCATCGCCGAGCAACTCGCGCAAGGCGTCGTCGAAGTAGCAACCGATGCCCGTACCGGAAAGCCCTGCCGCTTCGGCTTCCAGATAGAGCAACTGACCGATCTGGCCACACTCCCAGTAGAGCCTGGGATAGCGCCAGGCGCCATTGGCCAGGGCGCGCTCCACCCGCGCCAGCATGGCCAAGGCCACGCAGCCATCGGCGGCGATGTCCTGGCCGCAACTGAGAAAGCCCGCCAGACCACGGGCGTCGCCTTCGAGCAGACGGTACAGCGGCAGCTCGTCATCGACCCGCAGCCATTGGTAATCCTCGCGCAGTGGCTGCACCCCGCTGCCTGTGCGATCCAGCCAGTACAGCCCCGGCTCCAGGCCCTGCACGCGATGGACGAACAGCAGCAGGTCGATCTCGCTCGGCTCGCCGCTGACGGCGAAGGGCACCGGCGAGTGCTGCGGCAGCAGGCGACGCAGCCAGGCCAGCAGCAGTGACGCCTGAATGCCGCTGCGGCCATCCATGGCCTGCGCACTGCGTCGGCGATGCAGGATCGGCCGCAGTGGCAGGCCGGGGTTGTCAGCCCCTGCGTTGGCCGCATCCAGGCTCCAGACGGCGCGAGGACGTGCCGGCGCGCGGCACAGCCCATGCACCCGCTGCAGCTCCGGCCAGTGGCGATACTCGCGCGACAGACGATTGGGCGCCCCGACCCGCTCTAGCTGCGCCAACCCGTTAAGCAGGGTTTCGGGCAGCGCGATTTCCATCGCTTGCGCCGGGCCGATCCACAGCAGGCAGTCGCCGTGTTCGGCCTCGTGAAAGTTGTCTCCATCCAGTCCCAGCAGGCCGTCCAGACGCGCTTCGGCCACGCCATGCAGCATGCGCACCTGCCAGCCCTGCACGCTGGCGGCGATGGCCAACGCCGCCAGGGCATGCCCCAGGTCGTGCTGGCAGTAACGGTAGGCGCGCTCGCCGTACTTCCAGGCCTCGCGCCAGGCGATGCTGCTCAGCCCCAGGAGAAAACCACCGGGCGGCAGACTGCTCGCCAGCTGCCGGCCAAGCGGCGCGGGCAACTCACTGCGTATCTCCAGCGCATGGGCATCCGGGGAATAGTGGGCCAACACAGCGACCTCATCCACGGCACCTGGCGGCAACAGCAGATAGGCCTCGGTCGGGTGCAGGTTGCCGGATGACGGATTGACCCGCAGCGCCCAGCGATTGCCGCCGGCTTCCTTCCAGGCGGAAATGGCCAGGCTGTCGTACAGCAGTTGCGAGACGCTGGCGCGATCCAGCGGCGCGGGCGGTGTGTGAGGCCCGGCAAATGCCGTGTCGTAGCCCGGCCCTTCTTCCAGCGGGCGGTGGTGCAGCTCGATCAGCCGAGCGCCTTCGTAGCGGCGAAACGGCGCCGGCTGGGTCGCCCAATCCAGCTGCCCCGGCCCCGGCGCGAAGCGTTCCGGCGCATGCTTGCTGAGCTGGTGATAGGCGAGCACATCCTTCATCGTCCGGCCTCCCACTGTTCGCAGCGGATGCGATGAAGCACATGCAGTTGCAGCGGATGACCGTCCGGTAAACGCGGGTGGAGAAAATCGCCGGCCGGGTCACGCTGCATGCCGATGCTGCGCATCACCGCCTGCGACGGCAGATTGGCCGGCACGGTAAAGCTCACCACTTCGTCCAGCCCAAGCTGCTCGAAGGCCACCGCCAGCGCGGCGCGCGCTGCCTCGCCGGCATAGCCCTGGCGCCAGTGCGCCCGCGCCAGACGCCAGCCGATTTCCACGGCCGGCACGAAAGGCGCCTCGAAGCCGACCTGCGCCAGGCCGGTGAAACCGATCAGCTCGCCGCTGTCGCGCCGCTGCAGTGCCCAGAAGGTGAAACCATGTTGCTCATGATGCGCACGCAAGCGCGCCAGCAGGCGCGCACTCTGTTCGGCGTCCAGCGGCGCGGGGAAATGGCGCATCACCTCGGCATCGGCATTCAGCGCGGCCAGCGCCGGCAGATCACTGTCGCGCCAGGCGCGCAGCAGCAGCCGCTCGGTGGAGGTTTCGATCAGGGGCATGGCAGTTGTCTCGATTGGCTGCGACCATAAGCCGTCAATTCGCTTGAGTCGTCATTGTATGCCGCTACCGCTGGTCTACCACGAGGATTACAGCCCGCCCTTCCCGGCCGGGCATCGCTTCCCCATGGAGAAATTCCGTCTGCTGCGCGATCACCTGGTCGATAGCGGCCTGACCAGCGATGCCGAACTGCAACGGCCGGAGCTGTGCCCGGCGGAGATTCTCGCCCTGGTTCACTGCCCGGACTACATCGCCCGCTACATGGCCGGCGAGCTGTCATACGAGGACCAGCGCCGCCTCGGCCTGCCCTGGAGCGAAGCGCTGGCGCGGCGCACGGTGCGTGCCGTGGGCGGCTCGCTGCTGACTGCCGAACTGGCCCTGCAACATGGCCTGGCCTGCCACCTGGCCGGCGGCACGCACCATGCGCACTACGACTTTCCCTCCGGCTTCTGCATCTTCAACGACCTGGCGGTGATCGCCCGCTACCTGCTGGAGGCCGGCCGCGTGCATCGCGTGCTGATCTTCGACTGCGACGTGCACCAGGGCGACGGCACCGCGCGGCTGCTGGAAGACGAGCCGGA
This sequence comes from Pseudomonas sp. GD04158, assembly GCF_029834875.1. Lineage (NCBI taxonomy): Bacteria > Pseudomonadati > Pseudomonadota > Gammaproteobacteria > Pseudomonadales > Pseudomonadaceae > Pseudomonas > Pseudomonas sp. GD04158. The sequence continues at coordinate 217,025 of NZ_JAODYT010000001.1, forward strand.
TGCGATCACCGTGTCACTGCATTGCGAACAGAACTTCCCGGCGCGCAAGGCGCAGAGCGATTGGGACATTCCCCTGCCGCGCGGCATGGGCGACGCCGATTATTTGAAGGTGGTGGATGACACGCTGAACTACCTGCTGCCGATCTACCAGCCGGACCTGGTGCTCTACGACGCCGGCGTCGACGTGCACAAGGACGACGCCCTGGGCTACCTGCAACTCACCGACGCCGGCCTGGCCGCCCGCGACGAAGCCGTGCTGCATCACTGCCTGGGCCGCGACATTCCCGTACTCGGAGTGATCGGCGGCGGTTACTCGAAGGATCACGCCGCCCTCGCCCGCCGCCACGGCATCCTGCATCACAGCGCCGCAAGGGTGTGGGCGGCGCGAGGGTTGCGCTGAGGATCAGCCGACCTGCACCTTGTCCAACGCCTGCTCCAGCGTCTTCACCGTGCGCTCGACGTTGCCCAGCTTGTCCAGCCCGAACAGGCCGAGGCGGAAGGTCTGGAAGTCCGCCGGCTCGTCGCACTGCAGCGGCACGCCAGCGGCGATCTGCAGGCCGACGGCGGCGAACTTGGCGCCGGTCTTGATCTGCGCATCGTCGGTGTAGCAGACGACCACGCCAGGCGCCTCGAAGCCCTTGGCGGCGACGCTTCTGAAGCCGCGCGCCGCCAGCAGCGCACGCACCCGGTCGCCGAGTTCCTGCTGCTGCTCACGCACCTTGGCAAAGCCGATGGCCTTGGCCTCGAACATGGCGTCGCGGAAACGCGCCAGGGCATCGCTGGGCATGGTGGCGTGGTAGGCGTGGCCGCCCTGCTCGTAGGCCTGCATGATCTGCAGCCACTTCTTCAGGTCGCAGGCGAAGCTGGTGCTCTGCGTCGCCTCGACGCGCGCCTGCGCCGCTTCGCTGAGCATCACCAGGGCGCAGCAGGGCGAGGCGCTCCAGCCCTTCTGCGGCGCGCTGATCAGCACGTCGACGCCACAGGCCTGCATATCCACCCAGAGGGTGCCGGAGGCGATGCAGTCGAGCACGAGCAGGCCCCCGACCGCGTGCACTGCATCGCTCACCGCGCGCAGGTAGTCGTCCGGCAGGATCATGCCCGACGAGGTTTCCACGTGCGGAGCGAATATCACCTGTGGTTTCTGCTCGGCGATGGTGGCCAGCACCTCGTCCAGCGGCGTCGGAGCGAAGGCGGCCTGATGGCCTTCGGCGACCGGGCGCGCCTTGAGCACCTGGGCCTCGGCGGGAATGCGGCCCATGTCGAAGATCTGCGTCCAGCGGTAGCTGAACCAGCCGTTGCGCAGCACCATGCACTTCTGCCCGGTCGCCAGCTGACGCGCCACCGCCTCCATGCCGTAGGTGCCGCTGCCCGGCACCACCGCCACGGCATGGGCGTTGTAGACCTGTTTCAGGGTGGCGGAGATATCGCGCATCACGCCCTGGAACGACTGCGACATATGGTTCAGCGAGCGGTCGGTGTAAACCACCGAATATTCGAGCAGGCCATCGGGATCGATGTCGGGGCAGATCTGGGACATAACGGGCTCCAGCCGAAAAGGTTCGAGCTGAACCTGCCCCAACCCGGGGCAAATGACAAGGCCGGGGAGCACTCGGGTAGAATGCGCAGCCTTTCTCCTGTCTGCTCATCGCCATGACTACTGCCGCTCAGCCCAATGCTCATCACGTCGCCATTATCGGCGGTGGCCCTGCCGGGCTGATGGCTGCCGAGGTGCTGGCGCAGGGTGGCGTGCGCGTGGAGCTGATCGACGCCATGCCCTCGGTGGGGCGCAAGTTCCTGCTGGCCGGCGTTGGCGGCATGAACATCACCCACTCCGAGCCCAAGGACGCCTTTATCGGCCGTTACGGCGAGCGCCAGGCCGAGGTCGCAAGGCTCCTGCACGAGTTCGATGCCGACGCCCTGCGCGCCTGGATTCATGGCCTGGGTATCGACACCTTCGTCGGCACCTCCGGCCGCGTGTTCCCCAGCGACATGAAGGCCGCACCGCTGCTGCGCGCCTGGCTGCGCCGCCTGCGCGAGCTGGGCGTGACCATCCATACCCGCAGCCGCTGGCTGGGCTGGAACCAGGACGGCAGCCTGCGTAT